>JAZREH010000389.1:0-3333 GCA_045660705.1 Acutalibacteraceae bacterium | reverse complement strand
GCACTGTGTTGTTTTCTGCGACCGCGTTGATACCATTGATATGCCTGTGGTCGGTCCCAAGTTTGAAAACGCCGAATACTTCCCCGAAAGGGTTAATACCGAGTTTGTACGCGTTGTAAACTCCTCAACCCTTAAAATGCGCGTTTATGAGCGCGGCAACGGTGAAACCTATGCCTGCGGTACAGGCGCCTGCGCGGCGGTTGTCGCGGCGTGTGCAAACGGTTACTGTCAAAAGGGCGTGGATGTTACCGTTAAGGTTCGCGGTGGCGATCTTATCGTTAACTACACCGACGACGGAGTAACGCTTACGGGCGATGCCGTATTGGTTTACGAGGGCGTAACCGAATATTAAAAAAGAAAGCACTTACAGACCTTAAAATCTGTAAGTGCTTAAATTTTACTGTATTATTGAGCCTCGGTGGTTTGCTGTGCAGAGGATGCGTTTGCCGCTTCCTCTTTCTTCTTGGCTTCCTCCTGCTGTTTTGCAACCTCGTCGGGAGTTGCCATTTGCGTACCCGAGTGTGTTGTACAGATGGCGGGTAGGGTGCCTTTTTTGTACCAACCCACCGCGGTTGACGGGCAGGCATCGGTGGCTAACATACCGCTTTGTGTGCAGTAATAACGGTCGGTAGCGTAAGGTGAATCGGTAAATTCTTTTACCTTAAGACCCGAATGTATTTTGGACATTACTGCGCCCCACATAGTGCGGGCAATACCTGTTTTTGAAACTTCTTCCTGTGTGTCGTAACCGCACCAACAGGATGCAACATAGTAGGGCGAGCCGCCGACAAACCACAGGTCGTTGGCGTTATTTGAGGTACCTGTCTTGGCAAAAATCTTCATATTCGGTATGAAGCCTTTTGCGCCCGCGCCCGTACCGTTGGCACCGTAAACAACCTGTTGTAAAAGATGATTCATAACGGTTGCGGTGTCCTCGCTGATCGCCATTGTTGGTTTTACATTTGCGGTAAGGATTTCATCGCCCTTTTGGTTTAAAACCTTTGTGTAAAGGGTGGGTTCATAATAAAGTCCGCCGTTTCCGAATATGGCAAAAGCCGCCGCCGATTCAAGGGTTGTTATACCGCCGTTTGTACCGCCCATTCCAAGAGGTGCAAGATTTTTGTCTTCGGAAGTAAGGGTCGAAACACCAAGTTTCTGTGTAAGGAAATCAAAACTTGTCTGACCGCCTAACTTGTTGACAAGGTATACGGGTATACTATTGACCGAACGTTCAAGCGCGTACTGAACGGTAATGTTACCCCAATATGATTTATACCAGTTAACAGGTGTCCAACCGTTATAATTGGTGGCTTTGTCGTTAACGATACTTGAATATGTGATAAGGTTTTCCTCAATAGCGGGGGCATACGCTGCAATCGGTTTTATGGTGGAACCGGGCTGACGGATAGCATCGGTGGCGTAGTTAAATGGACGGTTTTTGGTTTTTTCACCGATACCGCCTGCAACACCTTTAACCTGACCGTAGTAGTCCATAACGGTCATACCGCCCTGAAGAGTCTGACCTTTTTTGCTTTTAAGCGCATAGGTCTTTGAATCGGAAAATACCGTATCAAGCGCCGACTGAATGTCGGGGTCGACGGTGGCGTAGATTCTGTATCCGCCGTTATAGAAGTTTGTTTCGGCGTGTTTTTTATCATATCCGTATTTCGTGGCGAGGTCTTTTGTAACTTGATCAATAAGAGCATCGATGAAATAGGAATTGATTTTGGTTGCACTTCTGACACCCTCGGTTGCCGTTACATTAAGTTCCTCGGTAATAGCCGCGTCGTATTCGTCCTTGGTGATGTACTTTTGCTCAAGCATAAGCGAAAGTACGATATCGCGGCGCTTTTTGTTTTCCTCAACCGAGGAGGTGGGGGCATATTTTGACGGATTCTTGGTAATCGATGCAATCGATGCACACTCGCTCAATGTCAGGTCATTGACATTCTTGCCGTAGTAGTATTCCGAGGCAACCTCAACACCGTATATTCCGTTGCCCATCGCGATAGTGTTCATATAACACTCGATTATCGTATCCTTGGAATAGTTATCCTCAAGATACCTTGCGCGCATAATTTCGCGGATTTTACGGCTGGGCTTTTGTGAGTTATCGCCCGTCAGGTTTTTAACAAGTTGCTGTGTTATGGTTGAACCGCCTTGATTGCTTGAATAAAACTTGAAGAACAGGTTGGCAAAAGCCGAAAATGTACGCTTCCAGTCAACGCCGTAGTGGGTGTTAAAGCGCTTATCCTCAACCGCGATAAATGCATCGGTAAGGTTTTGGGGAATACCTGTGTAGGATTCGTCAGCGTTTTCGGCAGCGGTGCGGTCATAAGGTACCCAAATGCGGTTATACATACCGTGCAGACGCTGATATTCTTTCCATTCACCCGAAGATTTGTCCTCAACATATACTGTTGTTGTAAAGTTGAGTTTCAGGTTGTCGAGGTCTTCCTCCATCGTACCGTCAACCGCTGTAAATACATACATCGCAAAACTTCCAATGATGATACTGACCGAGATGATACCAACAAGAAAAACGGTCAGGAGTACCTTTAAAAAGCGTTCTTTACCGCGCTTTTTTTTGCGTTTTTTTCGGGTATCAGCCTCAACAGCGCCCGAAGAAAAACTGTTAAGGTCAAGGACAAAATCGGAGTTTTCGGTATTTTGAGTATTGTTCTCCGACTCATTATCTGATGAATTACTGTATGAAAAAATCTCATCGTTATCCATATTCTACCTCCTAAAGAAGATATCCGTACAGAATATTATACCACATATAAAGTTATTTTGAAGTTACAATTTTTTAACCATTCACTGAATGGCATAATAAATTTAATACTGTCAAAAATATGAGTATAAATATTTTTTTGGATGGTGTTAGCGTGACAACAACAGATAAAATTTTTGCAATTATAATGGTGTGGGTTGCTATTGTGGCAACCGTTGTCTTTGCCCTCGACTTCGCAGACCCTAAAACAGGGGAGAGTCTTTATGTTCTTCGCTCGCAGGAGGATACAGTAAACCTGTACCGCGACGGCAAACTTATAGAATGTTATGACGGCATTTCGATTAAAACCCTGCCGAGTTTGGATAGAAATCGCCTTAAAAACGGAATCGAGTTTGAAAGTATCGACGAGGCAAGGCGTGCTGTGGAAGATTATGACGGATAGTGTCTAAAAATGGGTTTACTTTGAAAGAGGTTTGTGGTAAAATAGGTACAGAATCTTTTTCAAGGGGATACTTATAATGAATATTGCAGTTGGACAATCGGGCGGACCTACCTGCGCTATTAACGCATCACTTCTCGGCGTTTTCCGTTACGCTACC
>JAZREH010000388.1:0-9381 GCA_045660705.1 Acutalibacteraceae bacterium | reverse complement strand
AACGCTGCTATAATTGCTGTTGCAGGCCCAATTACAAATTTGTTGTTATCTTTATTTGCCATCCAAAATAACTATTATATAAAATATTTTGGAATTGCTAACTTAATACTATTTATTTTTAATATGCTCCCCGTGTCTAATCTTGATGGCGGAGATTTACTAAAATATATGCTTTGCTGTATTTTTAAAAACAAAGGCGATAAGGCATTTTATTTTATATCAATTTTAGTTTTAACTCTATTTGTTGCACCGTTAGGTGTATTTTTTATGCTTAAATACAAAAATCCTACTATTTTACTAGTAGGTATATACTTAACAATTATGTCATATAAAAAAGTTTAAGTTGAAAGATTTGCAATTATGGTTTAAAATATATATAATTACCTTTATGGAGGAAGTTTAATTGGATAACGAAAAGTTTGAGCAATTGCTATTGTCTGTTCAAAAACCTGGTAGATATTCGGGCGGAGAACTCGGTAGCATTATTAAAAATAAAAACGATGTAGATGTAAGGTTTGCGTTTTGTTTCCCCGATACATACGAAATCGGTATGTCACACCTTGGTATGAAGATTCTTTATTCACTTTTTAATGAGCGTGAGGATATCTGGTGCGAGCGTGTATTTGCACCGTGGATAGATTTTGAAAGGGTAATGCGCGAAAACGATATACCGCTTTTTGCACTTGAAAGCCGCGACCCTGTACGCGATTTTGATTTTATCGGTTTTACACTTCAGTACGAACTTTCGTATACTAATATGCTGTCAATGCTTGACCTTGCGGGTGTTCCTCTTAAAAGCATAGACAGAAAGGAACTTTCACCCCTTGTTGTGGCGGGTGGACCCTGTACCTGTAATGCCGAACCGCTTGCCGATTTTGTCGACCTTTTCTTTTTGGGAGAGGGCGAAAAATCCGATTTGGAGGTAATTGACCTTTATAAAAAGTTTAAGAAATCGGGCGGCAGCAAGGCGGATTTTCTGCGTGAAGCCGCAAAAATCGAGGGTGTTTATGTTCCGTCGCTTTATGATATAGAGTATAACGAGGACAAAACGGTGTCGGCGATTACTCCGAAAGACGGCGCACCTGCTACCGTTCGCAAGCGTATTGAACTCAACCTTGATGAAACATACTATCCCGATAAATTTGTTGTACCGTATATTGAGGTGGTACACGACCGTGCCGTTCAGGAGGTCTACCGCGGATGTATACGCGGTTGTAGATTTTGTCAGGCGGGCTTTATTTACCGCCCTGTCAGGGAAAAAAGTGCCGATACGGTCAACCGTCAGGCAAAGGCGCTGTGTGACAGTACAGGTTACGATGAACTGTCGCTTTCTTCTTTAAGTACAAGCGATTATACAGGGCTTGAACCCCTGCTTGATAAAATGCTTGACTGGACCGAGCGCGACAAGGTCAGTCTTTCACTTCCGTCACTTCGCATTGATAATTTTTCGGATGAACTGCTTGAAAAGATAAACCGACTTCGCAAAAGCGGTCTTACCTTTGCGCCCGAAGCGGGTACACAGCGGCTTCGTGATGTTATAAACAAAAACATCACCGAACAGGAGATTCTTTCGACCTGCCGCACCGCGTTTGAGGGTGGGTATACATCGGTAAAACTGTACTTTATGATAGGTCTGCCCACCGAAACCGACGAGGATATAAAGGGTATTGCCGATTTGGGTCAAAAAATTGTCAATGAATACTATTCACTTGAAAAACGCCCGAAAGGCAAGGCGGTCAATGTTTCAATAAGCGTTTCGACCTTTGTGCCAAAGCCATTTACACCTTTTGAGTTTGAACCGCAGATAACACGCGAGGAAATTGAACGCCGACAGAAATATCTGCTTAGTTGTGTTACGACTAAAAAAATCAGCGTAAGTTGGCACGACAGCAGGACAAGTTTCCTCGAGGGTGTTTTTGCGCGAGGTGACCGTCGCCTTGGTGCCGTTATTGAAGCGGCTTATAAAAAGGGTGCGCGTTTCGACGGTTGGGACGAGTGTTTCGACCTTGACCGCTGGCTTGACGCCTTTGATGAGTGTGGTATTGACCCGATGTTCTATTCGGCGCGCACACGCAGTTTTGACGAAATTTTACCGTGGGAGCATCTTGATTTTGCCGTCACAAAGAAATTTCTTATCTGTCAGAATAAATTAGCGCATGATGCCGTCACAACGCCTAACTGCCGTCAGAAATGTGCGGGATGCGGTGCAAATGTATTCGGGGAGGGTGTTTGTTTTGAAAAATGTTAGACTGTTTTACACAAAGACGGGCAGAATGCGTTTTGTGTCGCACCTTGATATGACCCGATTTGCGGCGCGAATTATTAAAAAGGCGGGACTTCCTATATGGTATACCGATGGCTTTAATCCCCATCCGTATATAACCTTTGCGTTGCCCCTTTCTTTAGGTTTCGAAAGCGATTATGAGATAATGGATATAAGGCTTACTGATGACGATTATCCGCTTGACGGCATATGTGATACCCTTAACTCGGTTTGTCCCGAATATATACATTTTTTCGGTGTATCCGAGCCGATACAAAAGGTCGGAAACATCGCCTTTGCATCATTTAATATCGAGTTTGATGACGGTGGCGAGATGTCAAAACCGTTTTCGGCGTTTTTAAAACGCGATTCGATTATCTGCAAGAAGAAAACCAAAAAGGGCGGGGAAAAGGAAATCGACCTTATCCCGAAAATAAAGGAATATGAAATCAAGACCGAACAAAACACAAAACTTCGTATTGTTTTGCCTGCGGGCGGTGCCGATAACCTTAACCCTGAACTGCTCATAAACGCCTTTTTTGATAGCGGTGAAAGTAATTATTATTGCTACTCGGTTACAAGAACGGCGATTCTTGACGGAGAATCGAAACTTTTTAAATAAATTAACACTTTGGTAATTGAAAAAATAATATTTTTGAGTTATAATTGAAATAGAATACGGAGTGTCCGTAAATAAAATAAAGGTGTGTTTTATATGAACAGATTTGTACTTAACGAAACTTCCTATCACGGCGCGGGTGCCATAAAGGCTATTCCCGATGTAATTGCTGCACGCGGATTTAAAAAGGTTTTTGTTGCAACCGACCCCGACCTTGTAAAGTTCGGCATTGCAGGTAAGGTTACAGCAGTTCTTGATGAGGCAAAAATTGCCTATGAAGTTTACAGCGATATCAAAGCAAACCCCACTATTGAAAATGTTCAGAACGGCGTTGCTTTCTTTAAGGATTGCGGTGCTGACTGCATCGTTGCTATCGGCGGTGGCTCTGCAATGGATACCGCAAAGGCAATCGGTATAATCATTACTAACCCCGAATTTGCCGATGTCCGTTCACTTGAGGGCGTTGCTCCCACAAAGAACCCCTGTGTTCCGATAATCGCTGTTCCTACAACTGCGGGTACTGCGGCAGAGGTTACAATCAACTATGTTATAACCGACGTCGAAAAGAAACGTAAGTTTGTATGCGTTGATGTTCACGATATCCCCGTTGTTGCGGTTGTTGACCCCGATATGATGGCTTCAATGCCTGCAGGTCTTACCGCATTTACAGGTATGGATGCGCTTACCCACGCGATTGAGGGTTACATCACCAAGGGTGCATGGGAACTTTCTGATATGTTCCATATCAAGGCTATCGAGGTTATTGCTAAAAGCCTTCGCGGTGCCGTTAAGAATGAGGCAGAGGGCAGAGAGGGTATGGCACTCGGTCAGTATATTGCAGGTATGGGCTTCTCAAATGTAGGTCTTGGTGTTGACCACTCGATGGCACACACCCTTTCGGCATATTATGATACACCCCACGGTAAGGCTTGTGCGATACTTCTTCCTACCGTTATGGCTTACAATGCTGAATATACAGGTGAAAAGTACCGCGAAATCGCACGTGCAATGGGTGTTCATGGTGTTGACACAATGTCACAGGATGAATACCGCAAGGCGGCCTGCGACGCTGTTCGCCAACTTGCCGAGGATGTAGGTATCCCCACCACACTTAAGGGCATTGTTAATGAGGCTGACATCCCCACACTTGCACAGGACGCTTTTGCAGATGCATGCCGTCCCGGTAACCCCAGAGAAACAAGTGTTGAGGAAATTATCGAACTTTATAAGAGTTTGATGTAATTCTTTTGCAAAATGGGGCTATCAAAGCGATAGCCCCATTTTTGGATAGGTATAAAAATTTGCGAAAATTAAAGGTATTTGATGACGGTTTCAAAAGTTGTTGTTTTACAGGATACCGTCCGCAAAAATTCCCATTTGACCTTGTAAAGGGTAATAGGGAATACACAGAATTTGAAAATCTGCTGACTAATACTGTGCTGGACCTTTGTGACAGGGGTATAGTCACTTTCTACACAGGAATGGCGATGGGTTTTGATATTGTTGCCGCCGAAACGGTGCTTGACATCCGCGAATGTTACGGTGCGGTGCGACTTGTTGCCGCTATTCCGTTCAGCGGTCAGTCGTCAAGGTTTGATGAAACTTGGAAAAAGCGGTACGAAAGGATACTTAGGGCCGCCGACGAAACGGTGCTTTTGTCCGATACTTATTATAAGGGTTGCTTTGAAAACCGAAATCAGTTTATGGTCGATAACAGCGATGTTGTTGTTACTTGGTTTGACGGGCAAAAGGGCGGTACGGCGTCTACGCTTTACTATGCCCAGAAAAATGAGAAAGAAATAATCAATCTGTATGACAGGGCAGACGATGTCTGCGAGTATGCTTATTTTATTACCGATGCAGATTGTGATGAGTAAATATATTTTATTCCAAATAAAGGTGATGAACAATGGCAATCAGTGAAGATATGCTTCGGGAAAATTTCGCAAGGAATCTGTCGGATTTGCGGCGCAGAGCGTCAATGACACAACTTGAACTTGCCGAAAAACTTAATTATTCAGATAAATCAATATCCAAGTGGGAACGCGGTGAGGGAATACCAGACCTTTATGTGGTTGCCGAAATTGCCGACCTTTTTGAGGTTACGGTCAACGATATGATAAGTTCAAAGGCTTATAAAAAGCCGCTTTTTTCACGCAATAAACTGTTGACGACGATACTTGCTATCGGTGTGGCGTGGCTTGTTGCGGCGACTTTATTCTTTGTTTTGCAGGTTTCGGCACCGTCCTTTCCCGCGTGGTATTTTTATGTATATGCACTGCCTGCAAGTGCCGTTATCGCAACGGTGTTTTCCTATTTGTGGTGGAACAAAATCGCGCGATTTATTTCGGTAAGCTGTATTGTATGGTCGGTGGCGCTTTGTGTTTTTCTGACCTTTTTGTCAACACCCCGTATCTGGCTTATTTTTGTGGTCGCGGGCGTTGTTGAGGCGCTTACAATAATCTGGTTTTTAAGGAAAAGTAAATAGTTTTATTATCTGTGCGCAAGGATTTTCTTTGCGCATAATTATTAAATGCAGGGGGATTTTATGTTACGGTTTGTATCGGGGCGTGCCGCAAGCGGAAAAACATACACCGTTTTAGGACTCATTGAACAGGCGGTAAAATCGGGCGAAAAACCGATTTTATTGGTACCCGAACAGTTTTCTTTTGAAAGCGAACGGGCGGTTTTACGGCGACTTGGTGATATCGGTGCTCAGGCGGTATCGGTTATAAGTTTTACCCGCCTTTGTGACGAGGTGGAGCGTGTTGTCGGCGGCGCCTGTGCCCGCGTTCTTACCGAACCCGATAAACTTATTTTAATGGGAAAGGCAATCCGCAATGCCGAGCATCAACTGGAGGTTTGGCGGCATTACTGTAAATCTTCGGGTTTTGCACGCGTTATGCTTAATACCGTTAATGAATTTAAGCAAAGCGCCGTATCTCCGCAGGACCTTATGTCTGCTGCCGAGGATGCCGACGGTGCGCTTGCTAAAAAAATGCGTGATACGGCAAGGATATATCTTGCCTTTTGCGAACTTGTTTCGGTAAGATTTCTTGACCCGTCGGACAGGCTTGAAACCCTTTATCGGCGCCTTGAGGATTATAGATACTTTGAGGGCAAAAGGGTGTTTATCGACTCGTTTGAGGGATTTACGGGGCAACAGTACAGGATTATTGACCGAATACTTGCACAGGCGGATAATGTTGTTGTAAGCCTTACCGAAGACCCCGAATGTGAGCGCGAGATATTCACCGAAATCACCAAAACCAAAAACCGAATACAAAAGATTGCCGATGCACATAAAGTGGCACGCGGCGAAGATATTTTACTTAAAACAAATCACTATAACAATGCGGCGCTTGCGGCGGTTGAAGAACTTATGGCGGAAACACAACCGACC
Organism: Acutalibacteraceae bacterium; assembly: GCA_045660705.1. Taxonomy (GTDB): domain Bacteria; phylum Bacillota; class Clostridia; order Oscillospirales; family Acutalibacteraceae; genus UBA737. Next base: position 3,096 of record JAZREH010000388.1, on the reverse strand, counting down.
TTGCAAAGTGTCGACGGCGCCGTCAGTATCTGTGCGGCGGCAACCGTTTATGACGAGGTTGAATTTGTTGCGCGCAATATCAGAAAAACCGTGCGCGAAAGCGGTTGCCGATACAGTGATATCGTTGTTATTGCAAGGGATACCGCACCGTATGAGGAGGCTTTTGAGTCGGCTTGCCGCCGAAACAAAGTCGCCTGTTTTACCGATAAACGGATACCGCTTTGCGATTTGCCGCCGTCGGCAAGCGTTCTTGCGGCGGTAGAGGCGGCACGCGGATTTTCTACCGAAAAGGTGTTGCGTTTTCATAAGACCGGTATTGATGTCCTTGATATGGGTGAGTTGTCGGAACTTGAAAACTATACATATCTTTGGAATGTAAACGGTGATGATTGGTTTAGGGTTTGGGATATGGACCCTGCGGGATTTTCTTCGGGTGAAATTACCGTGGAGGGCAAAAAAACTCTTGAAAGAATCAACGGTATACGCGCCCGCGCAGTAGCACCGCTTGCTAAATTTAAGGAACAGTTTAAAGGTGATGCCGCGCAGATGTCGGCGGCGGTATACACTCTGCTTGAAGACTCAAACGCGCGCGAGTCGATGCTTAAACTGTGCGATAAATACCGCGAGGACAAACGCGGTGTTTATTCCGATGCAGTAAGGCAGTCGTGGGATATGCTGATGCAGGCGCTTGACAGTATTGCGGTGTGTTTTGGCGACAGTACGATTACGGTACAGGAATACAGCGAGGCACTAAAGACTGCGCTTTCATTTAACACAGTCGGCGTTATACCGCAGATGCTTGACGAGGTCATATTTGGAGCCGCCGACCGTATACGCCCGTCAAGACCTAAGTACACCTTTATTCTTGGCGCAAATCACGGTGTTTTTCCGAAAATCAGCGCTGCGTCAGGACTTTTTGCGGGCAATGAAAGAAAACAGATGATTGAACTTGGGATAGAGATTCCCGATAATGTTGTCGACGGTGCTTTTGCCGAAGATTTTTTGGTTTACGGGAGTGTCTGCTGTCCTACCGACGGTCTTTTTATCAGTTACAGAACCGATGTTGACGGGGCGGTGGGTACCCCGTCGGCGTTCCTTAGTGATATTGTTTCTACCTTTGGTGTTGAGGTTTTAAAAGAACCTGACCGTCTGACAGGTGTTAACCTGCCCGAAACGGCAGAAACGGCATTTTCTGAATTTGCGCGTAAAATTTCGGACGCACCCAACGACAGTACAACGGTGCTTTCGGCAATATCCGATGATGGGGATTTGCGGGACAGAATTTTGTCGGTATCCTCGGCAAACGGTACGCGCGACCACAGTATCTGTGAGGAAACTGCCGAAAAACTGTTTGGTAAAAACATAAGGATGTCGCCCACAAAACTTGAGGAATTTAACCGTTGCCGATTTATGTATTTTTGCAAAAACGGTTTGCGTGCCCGACGGATACAGCCAGCCGACTTCGATGCGATGCAACGCGGAACACTTATCCACTATGTTCTACAGCGAATTATCGAAAAATACGGCAAGGGGATATCCGAACTTAATAAAGAGCAGATTTCTGACGAGTGCGATGCTTTCATTGAGGAATACCTTGACAGTATACAGGGTTACAGAAGTGTCGAAACGCCGCGTTCAAGGTATCTTGTATCGACGATGGCACGCTCGGTTAAATATGTTGCTCGCCGACTTGCGCTTGAATTTGCGCAGTCGGATTTTGAACCTGTGCGCTGTGAACTTAAAATCGGTGCTGACGGTGATATCCCCGAAATAAAAATTCCCGTTGATGATGAACATAATGTACTTTTAAACGGTATTGTTGACCGCCTTGATAAATGGAATGGGTATATACGCATCGTTGACTATAAAACAGGTCACCGTGATTTTAAACTGCCCGATATCCTTGTCGGTCAGAATTTGCAGATGCTTGTATACCTTTACGCCCTTTGTAAAAGCGACGGCTTTGGCGGGAAACCTGCGGGTATTTTTTATATGCCTGCCCGTCGCACACTTGACGGCGAGGCTTCAAAAAAGCGTATGAGCGGTATTATGCAGGCTGATATTGACCTTGTTCACGCTATGGAGCACGAAAATGCGGGTAAATTTATCCCAAAACTCGGCAACAAAATCAGTGACTCTTTTGTGGAAAAAGAGGATTTCAACCGCATATTCGAACATGTTGACAGGGTGCTTTGCCGTACTGCAAAGGAGATTTTAAAGGGCGACATAAAGGTTGACCCTGTTGACCCGATTGGCTCGGATGCCTGTAAGTATTGCGATTTTAAAACGGTTTGTGCGATAGGTGATAAGCCGCACCGATGTGCCGAGAAGATAAGCAACGCCGAGGTCATTGATAAAATTATAAAGGAGGGTGAGCAGTATGGCGTTTAGTGCCACGAAACAGCAGAAACAGGCGATTGATACCGACGGTAATCTGCTTGTTGCGGCGGCGGCAGGGTCGGGTAAAACCGCCGTTTTAGTCGAGCGTGTAATAAGAAAACTTACCGACCCCATAAGCCCTGTAAGCGCAGATCGACTGCTCATTGTTACCTTTACCAATGCCGCCGCCGCCGAAATGCGGCAGAGGATTGAAAAGCGGCTCTACGAGGAGTGCCGACTGCACCCCGACGATGCGGGACTTCGCCGACAAAAGCGTCTGATTTCAACGGCACCCATATGCACAATAGATTCGTTCTGCATAAATCTTGTGCGTGAAAACTTTGAACTTGTCGGGGTTGAACCCGATTTTAAAATGGCGGATAATTCGTCGCTTATGATGATTGAGCGGCAGACGATGGCAAAGGTCATTGGTCACTACATCGGGGAAAATGGTCCTGATTTCGTAAAACTGCTCGAAGTGACAGGATGCGAACATGATGAGTCGAATCTGACCGACTTTATAAACCGTCTTTATCTTTACAGTCAGCAGATGCCGTTTCCAAAGGTGTTTTTGAACAGACTTGAAGAACCGTATACATTTGCTTTTAACAGTGCTCATCCGTGGTATAAGCAGGCGTTTTGCGAGGCGGATACAATCATAAAGGGTATTCTTAAAGATGTCGATGCTATGACCGAACTTGCACCGTTTGCCGTAAA
>JAZREH010000387.1:0-5987 GCA_045660705.1 Acutalibacteraceae bacterium | reverse complement strand
TTTTTGTTTCTTTTGCCACACCATTAAGATAACAGGTGAGTGTGGAATTTTCGGAATCATAAGTGAGGGAAAGATGTGCCCAGTTGCCTGTACGTACATCTACAGTTGAAAAGATATAATCGGCAATAATGTATTTACCGTCGGAATTTATATATGATATATTCAAACGGGGATGTCCGTTTTTGTGTATTTCCCAACCCATAAAATCGCGGAATTTACCCGCTTCTACCTTTTGCTGGGTAAGTGCATCTCTGAAGTTACTCATAATGATGCCTGCGCGGTCGGATAAGTCGGTAGGAACAAATATTGTTGCTTCAAGGGTAGTAGGAGTGTTTTCAATGACATTTGTCATTTTATAATAGTTTTCCGCCGATATGCTGACACCCTCGGTATCGGGTACACCCGTTTCCGATTCGACGGTTTCTGCTAAGGCAGTGACGGTCATACCCATAATCAAACAAATCATAAGAATAATAGAAATAATTTTTTTCATAAAATCATCCTTTCGTCTTTTGTCAAAAAAATGCCGTTATTTCCGTTTGAATTATAGCATTTTTTCGAAGAAAGATCAATAACTGCATTTTTTGATTTGTTGCTTATTTTTGCTTTATTTAAATAGTTATGAAATATTAAATTATAATTTAAAAGTGCGGTTTTTGGTTGCAAAACCCTTTTTTTGGTAGTATACTGTGTGTGAGGTGTTTGGATATGGGAATTTCAAATATTGATAAGAATTTTAAGATTGAAACTAATATCCAGCGTGACGGTCTGGTTTTTCACGACTGCCGCGATGGGCGTTTTGAAATAAAGGGTGTTATTGTGCCCGAGGGTGAGGGTGCCTTTTGCCGTCTGCCGCAGGAGATTGCCGACAAGACAAACGGCGGGGTAGCATCACTTAATAAACATACGGCAGGCGGTCGTATAAGGGTAAAGACCGATTCTCCCTATATCGCCATAAAGTATGAAATGGTAAATCCCAGCAGATTTGCGCATATGCCCTGTTCGTGCAGTATGAGTTTTGATATGTACGAAAAAATCGACGGTAAGGAAACTTATGTAAAATCGTTTGTAAACGATAAGGATTCGTTTGAGGCGCTGTACGATTTTCCTGACCGTAAAATGCGTGAATTGACCCTTAATATGCCGCTTTACAGCGGACTTAAAAATGTGTATATCGGTTTATCCCACGATGCTGTTTGCGAAAAATGTACCCCGTATACATATGATGTACCGGTGGTCTACTATGGCTCGTCGATAACACAGGGGGGATGCGCATCACGTCCAGGCAACTGCTATCAGGCAAGGATTTCACGCCGCCTTGACTGTGACTATGTAAACCTTGGCTTTTCTGGAAGCGCCCGCGGTGAGGAGATTATGGCGAATTATATTGCGGGTCTTAAAATGAGCGTTTTTGTCTATGACTATGACCATAACGCCCCTACGGTTGAACATCTTGCCGCAACCCATAAACCGATGTTTGATATTATCAGAAAAAAACACCCAGAACTTCCGATAATTATGGTGTCGCGCCCGAACCATTGCGGCGGTACCGAGGATGCCGACCGCCGTTTTGAAATTATAAAGGCGACCTATGACTCGGCGGTAGCAGCAGGGGATAAGAATGTATATCTTGTTAACGGCAGAAGTACTATGGACGGTATTGCCGACGAGGACGGTACGGTTGACGGCTGTCACCCGAACGACCTTGGTTTTTACTGTATGGCGCTTCGTATAGGCGATGTTTTGGAGGAAATATTTAAAAACAAATAAAAAGGATTGTTATTAAAAGATTTTTGTGATACAATGCTTTGGTATTATTTTTTTAAAGAGATGATTTTTTATGAGTACTTTACTGTCGGTGTCTATTGCACTTTTGACGGGACTTATTATGACGCGGTTTTTTAAACCGCTTCGTCTGCCGTCGGTTACGGCATACCTTATTGCGGGTGTGCTTATCGGACCGTATTTTCTTGGACGGCTTAATATAAACGGTGTCGGTTTTACCGATGCCCAGCATGTGTCGGCGCTTGCCCTTGTGTCGGAAGTGGCACTCGGGTTTATCGCTTTTTCAATTGGTAATGAGTTCAGGCTTGACGAACTTAAAAAGACGGGTAGACAGGCGCTTGTTATCGGTATTGTTCAGGCACTTGTGGCAACGCTGTTTGTCGATGTAGCACTGTTGGTGGTGCACCTTATTATGCCCGACAAACTGACTGTGCCGCAGGTTATAACGCTTGGTGCGATTGCCACCGCGACGGCACCCGCCGCAACCCTTATGGTTGTACGCCAATATAAGGCACACGGTCCGCTTACAAAACTGCTTTTGCCAATCGTTGCCCTTGACGATGCGGTGGGTCTTGTGGTATTTGCGGTGTCTTTCGGTATTGCAAAAACTATCGTCAGCGGTGAGGTTGATATGGTTTCAATTATCGTAAACCCGATTGTTGAAATTGCCGTTTCGCTGATTCTCGGTGCTGTTATGGGCTGGGTACTTACCCAACTTGAAAAACTGTTCAATTCAAACACCAACCGTTTAAATCTTACCATTGCCGCGGTGTTCCTTACCGCAAGTCTGTCTATGATAGAATTTAAGGTCGGGTCGGTGCATATTCAGTTTTCGTCACTGCTTGTCTGTATGATGCTTGGCACCGTATTCTGTAATATATGCCCGCTTTCAAAGGACCTTATGTCGGCATCGGATAAGTGGACTTCGCCGCTTTTTGCCCTGTTCTTTGTAATAAGCGGTGCCGAACTTGAACTGTCGGTATTCACCGATATTGCCATTGTGGTTATCGGTGTGGTATATATTGTTTTCAGGTCGCTTGGCAAATATTTCGGAACCTTTATCAGTACCGAAATTACCCATTGCGAGCCGCAGATTTGCAAATACCTCGGCATAACCCTGCTTCCGCAGGCGGGTGTTGCGCTTGGAATGTGCACCACCGCTATGCAACTTGGTGACGACGGACGGCTTATCAGAAATATCACGCTTTTTGCGGTGCTTATATACGAACTGATTGGTCCGCTTCTTACCCGTAAAGCGCTTGAAAGTGCGGGCGAAATCAAACCCATTCCGCATGAGGTTAAGAATCGCCGCAACCTTAAACTTGAAGAAGCGAAAAAGAATAATGTATAACCTTGTATATGTATAAAACACTGAATACACATTACAGGGAAAAGTTCGGGTGCAAGGTGTATAAACTGTCGCTTGACGGCGGCTTTACCTGTCCTAACCGCGACGGGAGTGTCGGTACGGGCGGCTGTATCTTTTGCTCAAAGTCGGGCGGCGGTGAGTTTGCAGCACACGGCACCGATATTTTAAAGCAACTTGAAGATGCTAAAGGGCGGGTCGAAAAAAAGACCCGCGACGGCAAATATATTGCCTATTTTCAGGCGTTTACAGGTACCTATGCACCGACAGAAAAACTTGAAAAACTGTACCGCGATGCAATTTCGCCCGACTGGATTGTGGGGCTTGCGGTGGCAACCCGCCCCGACTGTCTTGGTGATGATGTGATATCGCTTTTACGGGAGATAAACGGAATAAAACCCGTAAGCGTTGAACTGGGGTTTCAGACCGTAAGCGAGCAGACGGCGCGCTATATACGGCGGGGATATGAAAACAAGGTTTATTTCGATGCCGTAAAACGTCTTAAATCGGCGGGGTTAGAGGTTGTAACCCATATAATAATCGGGCTTGAAGACGACGGCGGCAATTCGGCGGTTGATACCACCCGCGCGGCGGTGTCGGCGGGCAGTGACGGTGTAAAATTTCACCTTTTGCATATTCTTAAAGACACCGACCTTGAAAGGGAATACCTTTCGGGAAAAATCAGATGCCTGTCGCTTGTCGAATATGCGGATATACTTAAAAGATGTATAAATGAACTGCCAAGCGGGTGCGTGGTGCACCGAATAACGGGTGACGGCGATAAAAAATCGCTTGTTGCACCGCTTTGGTCGGCGGACAAAAAACGTGTGCTTAATTTCCTGAATAAGCATTTAGCGGAGGAATAAAAATGAAACTTTCTTTAGAACAGATTAAGGAAATCACCTGCGGTGCGGTTAACGTTTGCGAAAAGGATGGTGCGTTCCGTTTTTGCCGTTTTACCGACGAACAACGCGAAACATACCGAATCTGTAAGCCCAATCGTCCCGATTTTTATGATAAAACCTTGGCTACAGCGGGTGTTAAACTTCGTTTTGTCACCGACAGCCAAAAAATGTTTTTAAAGATAAATATTTTAGATATAAATGCCTCTTCGCGCTGTTTTTATTCGTTTGATGTTTTTAAAAATGGCAAAATGATAGGTGCGGTTGACAATTTTTCTGACGTTGAGTTTTGTGAAAATTATACCGCGGTAAAATTCCCTTTGACCTGTAACAGCGGCGAATTTGATTTGGGGCAGGGCGAAAAGACGGTATGCGTTCATTTCCCATTTTCGGTAGCGGCCGAAATACTTGAACTGTCGCTTGACGACGGCGCAATTATAAAGCCTGTAAAACCAAGTAAAAAAATGCTCTGCTTCGGTGATTCGATAACCCATGGGTACGATGCACTTCACCCGTCGGGAATGTATACGGCAAAACTTGCCGAGACACTCGGTGCAGAGGAATACAACAAGGGTATCGGCGGCGATATTTTCTTCCCCGAACTTGCAGATACAAAGGACCCGATTGACCCCGATTACATAACCGTAGCATACGGCACCAACGATTGGTCGGGTTGCCCGCGTGAAGCAACAAGAAGCAGAATCAAAGGTTTTTATGAAAATCTGCGCAAGAACTATCCAAACGCTAAAATCTTTGCCATAATTCCCATTTGGCGTGCCGACTGTGATGAAGAAAAAACGTATGGTAAATTTGAACTTGTTGCCTGCGATATTCGTGAAATCTGTACCGAAATCGGCGGAATAACGGTTATCGAGGGAATCGATCTTGTGCCGCACGACCCCGAATACTTCGGCGATTTCCGCCTGCATCCAAACGAAAAGGGCTTTGAGGAATACTTCAAAAACCTTTATAAAGAAATAAAGAAACACATCTAAGTTTACTGTCCCCGATGTTTCGGGGACTTTTTTTAGGTAGATATTAACCAATCGGTTAATATCTATATGAAAAAAACGCCGAAAAATTTAAAACGGGAGTTTTTTTTGTTTACAACGGTAAAAAAAGCCACTATAATGAGTATAATAGAAAATTAAAGGGGAGGACCCGAAAATGAAAGATATTATTATAAAAAAGTTTCCGCATATGCTTCACGGCGGTGACTACAATCCCGACCAGTGGCAGGACAGACCTGACATACTGGCAGAGGATATGCGGCTTATGCAACTTGCCAACTGTAATGAGATGAGCGTTGCCATCTTTGCGTGGGCGGCACTTGAACCTGAGGAGGGTAAATTCGACTTTACATTCCTTGACAAGGCGATGGACGATATCTATGCCGCGGGCGGCAGGGTACTGCTTGCTACACCAAGCGGTGCGCGTCCTGTATGGATGACCGAAAAGTATCCCGAGGTACTTCGTACCTATGCGGGATTTGATAAGGCACACTTTGGTGGCAGACATAACCACTGCTTTACATCGCCCGTTTACCGTGAAAAGGTAAATATAATCAACACAAAACTTGCCGAAAGGTATAAGGACCACCCCGCGCTTATCGGTTGGCATATATCGAATGAGTACGGTGGTGAGTGTTTCTGCCCGATGTGTCAGGAGGCTTTCAGAGAGTGGCTTAAAAAGAAGTACGGCACCATTGAAAAACTCAATCAGCAGTGGTGGACACCGTTCTGGGCGCATACATATACCGATTTCTCACAAATTGAGCCACCCAGCGGTAAAACCGACTATTCTGTTCACGGCAGAAACATCGATTGGAAACGCTTTGTAAGCGACCAGACCATCGACTTTATGCGTGCTGAAATTGAGCCGCTTAAAAAGATTACCCCCGACATCCCCGTTACCACCAATCTTATGGGCTTCTT
>JAZREH010000386.1:0-1395 GCA_045660705.1 Acutalibacteraceae bacterium | reverse complement strand
AAAGAATCTTCATACCAAGGTGTGACATACCGATTTCGTATGTATCGGGGAAACAAAAAGCAAAACGCACATCCACCTTGCTCTTATCCTTTATAATACTGTTTACCTCGCCGCCCGAATACCTACCTGGTTTCTGAACAGTCAGCAAAAGTTGTTCAAGTCTTTTATTATCCATATCGCATCTCCGAATATTATATATAAATATATAATACTATATCGGTGCTAAAACTTCAACTACATTTTCATAATACTTACCACAAAAAGGTAAAGCGCCACGATAAAAACCGAAAGATTCATTTTGCCGCCGATTGCAAGATAAATCCCGACACAAAGTATTAAGGTGCCGAGCGTTGCCGTTATAATCCTTAAAACTCCCGATGCTCTTTGCGCACCGATATTTTTCGCAAGCAACATATAAAGCACAGTTCCGCCGTCAAGCCCCTTTACAGGCAACATATTAAAAGCAAAAATAATAAGATTTATAAGCGCGAATATAAGGCATGTATCGCTTTTTGAGTTAAGATAATTCACATAAAGCGCGGCAAAAACCGCAATATTAGCGGCAGGGCCGCAAAGTATTATAGCAAATTCAGCCACAGGTTTCGGCGCAAAGGAACGAACAATCTGAACGCTTGCGGGTACAAGTCGGATTCTTCGCGGCGCGCAGTCGCAGGTCCACATTGCAAACAGATGTCCTGCCTCGTGCACGAACACCGCAAAAAGGGTCGGTATAACAAGTCCTGTGCGGTCGGTTGCAAGCATAAACGCCACCGTCGCCGCAAAAAGGAACGATATGTATATTTCGGTACCGAACAGTTTAAACTTCATATCCGTCGCCACCGTCCTCGCTTTCACCATCTTCAAGCACCTCATCTACCGTAGTTTCAACAAGGAATCTTTCGGAGTATTCCCGCTTTATATCCGAAAAAAGTGACGGAAACAAAAATTTCACCACAAGCAAGGTTGCGACAATTACCGTAATTACCGCCGCCTGTACCGTCACAATGGCAAGATAGGGATTAAATTTAATCGACTGTTCACCCTCGGCATTATCGGCGGATTGGGATTCAAATTCTGACATTTTTGCAACTCCTTATTGTTTATTTTTCAAAAAGATGATATAATCATATATAATTATATTTACGCAAAGGAAGTAATTATGCCATTTTTACCTATTACCGCTGACGAGATGTATCAAAGAGGCTGGCAACAACCCGATTTTATCATTGTTACGGGTGATGCGTATGTAGACCATCCCAGTTTCGGCACAGCAATAATTTCCCGCGTACTTGAACACGCGGGCTATAAAGTGTGTATAATACCGCAACCGCAAAACGACGCCGACTATCGCCGTTTCGGTCTGCCGCGCCTTGCTTTTCTTGTAAACGGCGGCAA
>JAZREH010000385.1:0-1812 GCA_045660705.1 Acutalibacteraceae bacterium | reverse complement strand
CATTACATTCTTTTCAAACAACACCTGCCCTCCCTATCACAGTATTATCCGCGACATATCGGAATTTAAGGAGTACGATATTGAGTGGCGCCCCATAAAAGGTAGCTATCAGTGGCATTTTAAGGATAACAAGATTATGCTTTTGCGCAGTCTTGTTGACAGTTCCAGCAGCAGCACACCGTATCACGTAGGTTATCTTTGTATGTACATAAACCCTACTACTCTGCTGAATAATGCCGCTATGCCGCGAATTTTCAACTATAATATTGCGCTTATTTCATTTGATAATGAATGTGTATACAGCCACACCAAAAGCGATGTTATAAGCGAAAAACTTATGCTTAAAGCAGCATATGCACAGGATAATATAGTAACTTTCGGTTCGGAACGCTATCTTGTCAAAAACGAGGTGCTTGACAACGATTTTATACTGTGTGTCTATGCCAACGAAAACGATGTTGTTGAAGGAATCAACTCTATCCTGTTTACAACCGTAACGATATCGCTTATCTGTCTTATTTGTGTTTTCGTTTTCTGCTTTGCTTTTTCTAACACCCTCACACGCCGCATTAGTCTTCTTAACCATAAAATAGACCAGGTTAATTCGGGTAATATGGATATCGTTGTGCGGTCAGAATACACCGACGAAATCGGCGTTTTAACAAACAACTTTTCCGATATGATTCACAGGATTAACGACCTGATTCAAAATGTGTACGAAAGCAAACTGATACAGCAAAAAGCCGAACTTCGCGCCCTGCAATCGCAAATCAAACCGCACTTTTTGTACAACACACTACAGGCGGTAAACTGGAATGCAATCAACCGAAACGACTATGAAACAAGTGAAATCGTTGTAAATCTTTCTAACTTTTACCGTGCCGTACTCAACAAGGGCGAGGACGATATTTCGGTCGATGACGAACTTAAAATAATTAAGTATTACCTTAAAATTGAGCAAAAGATACTTGGCGGATTGTTTGAGGTCAATTACGATATTGACCCAAAAGTGCTTGGCTACCGAACACCGCTTCTTATACTACAACCCATTGTTGAAAACGCCATCGAACACGGCATACGCAAATCCCGCGTGCGTCCGGGTCAAATTGATATCAGCGCAGGTATCCAAAACGGTATTTTAACATTTTCGGTTTCGGACAACGGTGCGGGTATTGAACCTGAAAAAATCGATACTGTTTTCACCAAGCAATCGGGTAGTTACGGTCTTAAAAACGTTAATGAGCGTATACAACTGAAATTCGGAAATGAATACGGTATTAAGGTTACATCCTGCTCTAATCCCACAACATTTACCGTTACAATGCCGCTTATTCCCTTTAACTGATAAAAACACACCAAGGTGTCAAAATCCTTGGTGTGTTTTTTATATGTATCCAAAACTGACATAATTCGGGTAAATATGTCCGTTTTTAGGTCTTGACACGCTATGTTTTGATATTTTATAATTAAAAAAAACGTAATTGGGTGATATCTATGAAAATTAATAGAATCGGTAATGAAAAAATTATTATGAGCAATCCCGACGGTATTCACAACTACTTTGCGTGGCCGTCGATAGTACGGCTTCAAAACGGCAAAATCGCGGTTAGTGCTTCGGGTTTCAGGGTAAACCACCTTTGTCCTTTTGGAAAAGCGGTTATTTCCTACAGTGAAGACGGTGGCAAAACCTACACACTCCCCGCACCCGTTATTGATACGCCTCTTCACGACCGCGATCCGGGACTTTGTACTTTTGGCAAAACGGGTCTTATCCTTACCTCGTTTAACAACACCCGCGAAGTACAACGCTGG
>JAZREH010000384.1:0-2050 GCA_045660705.1 Acutalibacteraceae bacterium | reverse complement strand
CAAACAGCACGCTACCGAAAAGCACAAGCGATATCGCTATAATAATCCATACAGTAACACCGTTATTCATTATGCATTCTCCTTTTTAATAAAGCAGTTTTTTATGCCTATAGCAATCTTTTTTGTAAGCCACAAAGCGCCCTTGGTTGCCGCCTTGCACCCGAAAAACCAAAAGATTGAAAGTCCCGCACAAATGAGTCCACAGCCGATAAGTAAAACACCCGACGGCACATTTTGAAACAAAGCGACCGCCGTACCCGATACTATACCGCCAAACGCACAGCCCCAGAGCGAAACTTCTGCCGCCCACAGACAGATTATCACCGACCACAGTACAGCATAAACAGAAATCACAACGGCGGCGGCAGAAATAAGAAGCGAAAGCCATACAGGTGAGCCAAGTACCAGACAGACGATTTCCCACGCCTTAAGCCGTCTTTTGGTTTTTATTCTTTCCTTTACAAGTTTTGTAAGCGGAATTTCAGAAAGTATTTGTGCCACGATTTCGTCAACACTGCCGATACCGCAAACCGCTTCCTCCTCCGAAAGGCCGTCCTCTATACGGTCATCAATCATTTCGCTGTAAAAGTTAAGGCGTTCTTCTATATCCGCCTGCGGCAGTCCGTTTAACTGCAAGCAAAGTTGGTTAAGAAACTCATTTTTGTTCATCGCCGTCACCCTCCTTAATCACAAATTTATATATGGATAAGATTTCCTGCCAATCGTTTTTAAATTCTTCGATTCGTGCAAGTCCTGCCGCCTCAATACGGTAATATTTCCTAAGTCTTCCGTCGTGCTCCGCCGTTCTTACCGTCAGCATATCAGCCGTTTCAAGCCGCTTTAAAATGGTATAAAGGGTCGATTCCGAAAGTTCAATATACGGTTTCATATCCTTGATGATTTTGTATCCGTAGGATTCGCCGTCCTTTATCGCGGCAAGTACACAAACATCAAGAAGTCCCCTTTTCAGTTGTATATCCATACTATACCTCCCCTCGCGTAATACATCATATCGCGAAGTATATGTTTTGTCAATAGTTTTTTGCCCTTTATTCAATTTTTCTGCTTAAAATAAAAAACTGTTAATTTAAACATAAAAAGCGCTCAATAAACCGTTAGGATTATGCCAAAATTCCCTTGTTTTATCTGTATATATGTAGTAATATATAAATAAATATTTTATATGGGGTGAAGTATGCTTAAACATAGTAAGTTTTTTACGGTTTTAGTTATTTCTGTTTTCTTGATGTGCCTGTTTTCGGTTAATACGCTTGCGGCAGATGTGGGTGCGGCAGACATATCGATAGGTTCCGTAAAATCCACCGCCGTTTCGGTAAAGATTGATGAAAATGACGGATTAATGGGTTTTAAAATGACCGTTACATATCCTATCGAGATAATAAAGGTCACATCTGTGACCAGCGGTACCGTTACGAAGGTTGGAAATTTCAGCACCAACACCGACACAAACGGAAAAATCATCGTTGCGTGGGTAAACAGTTCAGAAATTATCGCCGACGGGTCGCTGTTTAACATCAATTTCGATGTTATTGACAATACCAAAAGCGGAACTATCCGCCTTTCCTACAGTCAGGACGACACTTTTGACGGAGATTACAAACCCGTAAAGTTCAATATAAAAAATATTGCGCTTAAAGGCAAGTCGGTTGATTCCTCTGTCGAAAGCGGGTCAGATACACCGTCACCCGACGATGTGGTGAGCGAGCCGTCCAACGAACCGACACCGCCCGACTACGGGTCGGATATAGAACTTATAGGCTCAATCCTCAAAAAATACGATATTAACAATCTTACCGATGCACAGACCGCACAACTGTTAAGCGAGGTTAACGGCGCATTTGCGGCGGCTAACCGACAGGAGCATTTTTCGTCGCTTGACAGTCTGCTGTTTTTCTACGAGCAACTGAAAGTTTTTGACAGTCAGTCAAAACTTGAAAACTCGTATACCAAAGATGAAATCAGCAACGCGGTTGATGAAGCCCTTAAAAACATCGGTGCCGATAATATATCGGAACTGACCGAAGACCAA
>JAZREH010000383.1:0-2456 GCA_045660705.1 Acutalibacteraceae bacterium | reverse complement strand
CGATAAACTGTCTGACCTTATCGGCGATATCCTTTTCTATCTTCTTTTTAACGATTACATAGTACGCCTTTTGCTCGGTCTTGGCATAGATATCCTCTGCCTCCATATCAAGTATGGTGGCAAGACCCTCCGAAATCGTTTTCCTTAAATTTTCTGCTTCGTCCTTGTCAAGTTTTGCGATACCGTTAGGAGTTATATACACGGTCCACGCCGTAGAACTTGTGGCAAGCACCTTCATATTACTGTCGTAAATATCGCCGCGCGGTGCCGAAACAAGGTTATCGTAAAGTTGCTGTTCAGATGCATCGCGCTGATACTTTTCGCCGTCAATAACCATTATCTTAACAAGACTTGCGCCCGAAACAAGCGTAATTGATAATATCATAACAACCATAACGGTGATTATTCTTACTATCATCTGTTTATTAGGTTTAACGGTCACTAACGGCACCTCCCTTAACTATGCCCGAAAACGAGAGTTAAAACTTTAACTCTCGTTCTATTATATATGTATATTATTCGAGTAACATAAACATTACTTATTAGTGCGATTTAATTCTGTTTAGACTCGTCCACAGTTTTTCCGTCCTTGGTCACCGCGCAGTTGCTGTCGTTGACCCTGATATATTTAACCTGTGACTTGTCCATCTTGTGCATACCCATCTCGGTAGCCTCGAGTTCAATATTCGAATAGGTTATACGACGCTCAAGTTCCATTTCAAGACCTGTCTTTTCACCGTTAAGCGTATTTATCTCTTTCTGAACATCGTTTATCATCGAATTTACTTCATTTATCTGAATACGCATATAAATATTCCCGCAGAGTGCCGCAAGCACAAAAAACGCACTCATAACCGCAAAAACCGATACCGACATCGGTTTAGCCGCGGCGCGCACCCTTGCACGCTTTTTCTTCTTTACAACGGGAAGTTTTATTATATTGTCGTCTTGGTCTGCCCTAACCTTTTCCTTGGGCATAAACATATCAAAGTCATAGGCAAGACTATCATTATAATATTTAAGATTGTCCATTATATGTTCTCCCCATTACTGTTTTTTACTATAGTGCGAAGTTTTGCACTTCGGCTTCTTGGATTCATCTCAAGTTCTTCGTCACTTGCTGTAAGCGGCTTGCGGAATTTAAGATGACCGCGCGGTTTCTTACCGCAAATACAAATCGGAATATCAGGCGGACAGGTGCAACCTGTGCAGTATTCCTTAAAACGCTGTTTTACCATTCTGTCTTCCAAAGAATGGAATGTAATTATAGAAAGCACACCGTCGGGGGCTAAAAGTTCAAACGCCTTATCAAGCGCCTGTGACAAACTTTCAAGTTCGGTATTAACCGCAATTCTCAGCGCCTGAAAACATTTTCGTGCAGGGTGTCCGTCACGCCTTGCGGCGGCAGGCACAGCGTTTGAAATAATTTCGGCAAGTTGACCCGTCGTTTCAATAGGGGTCTTGTCCCTTGTTTCAACGATTTTACCCGCAATTCTGTAGGCAAATTTTTCTTCACCGAAATCTCTGAATATTGCGGTAAGTTGGTCGCGCGACAGGGTCGCCACAAGTTCGGCAGCGGTAACACCGCTTTGACTCATCCGCATATCAAGCGGTGCATCCTTATGATACGAAAAACCGCGTTCACCGTTATCAAGTTGATAGGACGAAACCCCAAGGTCAAGCAGTATACCGTCAACCTTTTCAATCCCCTGCTCTTTAAGCAGTACATCCATATCACTGAAGTTACCCGTAAGAACGGTAGCGGGAAGTCCGCAAAGTCGCTCGGTCGCAACCTTGACAGCATCGGGGTCGCGGTCAATTGCATAAAGATGACCGTCTGTGAGTTTCTTTGCAATTTCCTTTGAGTGTCCCGCCCCGCCAGCAGTACCGTCAACATATATACCGTCGGGTTTTATATCAAGCGAATCCACAGTTTCGCCAAGCATTACAGAAATATGTTTGAATTCCATAAATTAAAGTTCCAACCCCAAAACGATATCGGCGATAGATTCGGGTGTGTACTGTTCGTTTTCTGCCTGCCACAGTTCGGTATTCCAAAGTTCAAGATTGGTGTCCATACCGATTATATGCGCCTCGCCCTCAAGTTGGGCGTATTCGCGAAGGGTTGCAGGGATAAGTATTCTTCCCTGTGAATCAAACTCAACATTAAACGCACCGTCGTAAAGGAAACGCTTTACCATACTCGATTTAGCCGAAGGCAACATTCCGATTTTGGCAACCAACGCCTCCCACTGGGGTTGCGAATAAACACAAAGACAGCGTTTTCCGTAGATACCGCGGCAAATCATAAAACTTTCGCCAAGTTCGTCGCGGAACTTTGCAGGGATGAAAACCCTGCCCTTTTTATCTATATTATGTTGATAACCGCCGTAAAGCATTGGATTTTCACCTCGTTTTCTCCACTTTTAAACACTTTAGTGGTTTCTTGCAACACT
>JAZREH010000382.1:0-4401 GCA_045660705.1 Acutalibacteraceae bacterium | reverse complement strand
CCAATCCGTCCAAATTTGTGCAAATCTAAAGTTTGTACCTCGGGATACAAGTTCGGGTGCTGTGCGGTGTGCTTCACCAATAAAAGGCAAGGTTTTAAAAACCTTGCCTTTTATTTCTTATATCTTTTACTGTAAAATATATTTATAAAAACCTTCCTTTTGGGTAAAAATAATCCAAAAGGAAGGTTTTTTATGAACAGAAAGACAGCAGTTAAAATAATCTCTTTTTGTGCCGCCGTTTCTCTTGTTTTCGGCGGACTTTATATACGCGAACGGGCGCGGTCAAACGCATTTCGCCAGCAACTGCAAAACGACTATTCGCGCGCGCTTAGTGAACTTGATTCGCGGCTTAACAGTATTTCTTTGATACTTCAAAAAACGGTGTATGTCACCGCCGCCGCACAGATGAGCAATTTTGCCACCGAACTTTACAGCGAGGCGCAACTTGCAAAAACCGCACTTTCCGAACTGCCGTCGGGCGAGGGTTCGCTTGATACCGTAAACCGCTTTTTATCACAGGTTGGAAACTACGCGCTTTCGGTTTCAAAGAGCATCATTACGGGAAATCAGATATCTGACTCCCAGATTAAAAGTCTTAATCTGCTGTCAGATACCGCCAAAACGGTATCACAGGCAGTAGGCGACCTGCATATAAATTCTGACAATGCTCTTTATTGGACACAGGAACTTGAAAACCGCCTTGAAAGCGGTGTGTCCGAAAGTGCGCTTGCCGACAGCCTTACCGAACTTGAAGAAAACATCACCGACTACCCCACCCTTTTATATGACGGACCGTTTTCCGACCATATACTCACGAAAAAGCCGATTATGATAGAAAACGCCCACCCGTATACGCAGGAAGAACTGCTGAAACGGGCGATAGAATTTACGGGTGACAGTAAACTGAAAGCCGACGGCGAAGAAAACGGCAGAATTGAAACCTTTCGCTATACAAGTCCGCAGACTACAGTTACAATGAGCAAAAAGGGTGGATTTGCAGTTTATATGCGTAAAAACCGTGCGGTGGGAACCACTTCATATTCCTATGAACAGGCGCATATAAAGGCGACCGCCTTTTTAAATCAAAACGGATTTACAAATATGAACAACACCTACTATTTCACCGACGACGGGGTTTGCGTGATAAATTTCGCCTATCTTGACGGGCAGACGGTATGCTATACCGACCTTATAAAGGTGGGTGTTGCAATGGATACGGGTGAAATTATGTTTTTTGAGGCAAGCGGTTATCTTTTCAACCACACCGACCGCGCCTTTACGACTCCGACATACACATCCTCACAGGCAGCCGAAGTCGTCAGCCCCGCACTTAAACCGCAGGATGTTAAAATGGCGCTTATACCGTCCGACGGCGGCGGTGAAATCAGATGCTGGGAATTTTTATGCAGAGGGCAAAATGATGAGGAAATTTTGGTTTATGTTAATGTTATGAATTTAGAAAGTGAACAAATCTTTATTCTGCTTAAAACAGATGGCGGAACGCTTGTAAAATAGCGTTCCGCCAAATTTTAATGCACCTATCCCAAAGCAATTTCAGAAAAAATCATACCGTTAAATAGTTTTATCCCCTTTTAATCATTGCAAAATGAACATACAAAGCACCGATAGCGGCAAAGACACAGGCAATCAGCGATGTTACCTGCTGTGCGTATACGGGAATACCGAAAAGTGTGTTTGAATTGTTTTGTATGTGTGCAACAAGCGGGCTTATACAAAGGGTTGCAACAAAGCCTGCGGCACCTGCAAATGCCTGCGATATAGCAAATGAATCAGCACGCTTTTCAACCGAAACATAATCGAATACAATGTTAGTAAGGGCGTTGTTTATTCCCGCCGCACCGATAGCGTGAACCGTCGTATACAGCGCAAAGAACACCCTGCCGTTTGCGGGTACACAGAAAACATTGCACAAAAATGCACCCGACATTACTAAAAGGCACAGACGGGTCAGCATAATAAAGGAACGCTTATCGGCATACGCACCCATAACACGCGAAAACAGTACGCGCACCGCACTTCCCATAATCTGCAAAACCGAAACAAACGTAAGGCTGAAACCAAGTTCTTTTATCTGATATGTACCGTAAAACGGGGTGGTCGAATATGCCGCCATATTCCACATAATGAATACAAAGGCTATTTTCAGTACATTCGGGTCCCTTAAAACGGCAAGTTTTTCCTTGAAAAGGCTATCTTTTCCATCGGTGGTTTCCTGTGCCTTTTCCTTTGAAAAGACCATTGTAAGGGTGTGCGAAACGGTCAGTACAAATATAACGATTGCCGAAAATATAAATGCGGTTTTGATTTTTCCTACCGCTTCAAATCGGTCAATTACCGTTCCCATTACAAAGGTAAAGACCATACCCATTATAAGTGATATGATTTCCTTGTTGGCGGTAAATCTGCCGCGCACATTATTATCAATAAGCGACATAAACCAGTTTATCTTTTTGGGGTGTGCAACATAGTATACAAAATACGCAAGGAAAATCGCCGCAACAAAGATTACGGTTTTCAGTTTCCCACCCATATCCACCACAGGAATGACATAAAGCAACATAAAAAGAAGTTGATTTATGATGCTGAACACCACAACAAAAGGTTTCATTCGTCTGCCCCTGATAAACAGCGAAACAAGTTCAAAAAGACAGCCAAGCGATATAAACGAAGAAATTATTCCCGTAAGCGAGTCGGAAATGCCGATTTCTTTGGTAACGGTAGCAAGAAACGAACCCGCAACCATTATCGAAACAAGATATTCAAGTCCTGCTTCGATTATATACATTATTCTGCTGGTTTTATAAATATCTTTTTGCATATACAATCACCCGCACTCTATTTTAGTAGCCTGTTAACCTAAAGTCAACACAAAATATTGTCAATGCTTTTTGTACTGTAAAATCTTTATAAAAGCACTGAAAATGACATTCCCAAAAACATAATGTCATTTTTAGAATTTGATTTTGAGTTTTGGTATGCTAAAACACCCTTAAAAACCGCATATTCAGGAGATCGTGTTATGATAAATTTAGGAAAAAATGCTTATTTACGACAGCAGTCAACTGCACCTTAATTTTTCGGACACCGCACACGGCTTCATTCCAGAAAGAGGGATACAAGGCTGTTTTCAATGAAATTTGAATAAATTTTTGTTGTCATTTGCGCAAATATGTTGTATCATTAAGTATAAACCAAATTTTGAGGTGTTAATATGAGCAAAAATGTAAACGACATTCTGACGCTGATTCGTGAAAACAATATCGAAATGGTTGACTTTAAAATGGTCGACATAAACGGTCAGTACCGCCACGTCACAATCCCTGCACAGAACTTTTCAGAGGACACGCTGAAAAGCGGTATCGGTTTTGACGCTTCCAACTACGGATATGCCGTTGTTGAAAAAAGCGATATGGTATTTATACCCGACCCCGACACCGCCGTTATTGACCCGTTCTGTTCAATCCCCACCCTTTCCATGACGGGTAATGCAATGATTATCGACAGCCCCGAAAACCGCCCGCTTGCACAGTATCCGCGCAACATCGTTCTTGCGGCAGAACAGTATATGAAGGACTGCGGCGTTGCCGATACAATGCTGATTCTCCCTGAATTTGAATTTTACCTTTTCGATCAGGTGGGCTGGGAGGTTGAGCCTTACAGCATAAGCGCCGCCATTGACGCACAGCAGTCTTACTGGAACAGCGCTACCGAGGGTAAGGGCGTTATCGTACCCAAGCAAAAGGCTTACCACACCGCAAAACCGTTCGATGTAGCATACGAGTGCCGCAGCGAAATGTGTATGCATATGCGTGATGCAGGCATTGAAATTAACTACCATCACCCCGAGGTTGCCGCTTCAGGTCAGTTTGAGATAGAGCCCCAGCTTGGCAAGATGTCCACCATGGCGGACAATACAATGATGATCAAGTATATCATCCACAACACTGCGCTTAAGTACGGCAAGAGCGCGACCTTTATGCCTAAGCCCGTGTACGGCGAGGCAGGTAGCGGTATGCACGTTCATATGCTTCTTCTTAAGGATGGCGAGCCCGTGTTCTCCGATGATAAGGGATACGCTCATCTCAGCAAGACCGCGCACTACTTTATGGGCGGACTTCTTAAGCATATCAACTCTCTTTGCGCTATCACTAACGCCTCTACAAATTCGTTCAAGAGACTTGTTCCCGGATTTGAGGCGCCCGTTACCGTCGGTTACGCTAGCTCTAACCGTTCTGCGGTTATCAGAATTGCCGCGTATGCCAAGAGCCCCGAGAAGCGCCGCTTCGAGCTTCGTAATCCCGACGCAACCTGCAACCCCTACTTCTGCTACGCTGCTATTCTTATGGCAGGTCTTGACGGTATTAAGAACAAGATCGATCC
>JAZREH010000381.1:0-1429 GCA_045660705.1 Acutalibacteraceae bacterium | reverse complement strand
TCCGACTTGCGAGAAACACCGTAGACCTATTACAAAATATCCGAAAACTTCGCGAACTTGGAATTGAAACACAGTTTTTGACCGCAAATATGACAAGTATGGGCAACAGTGAATTTGTGCTGACCGTCTTTGGTGCCTTGGCGCAGGAGGAGAGTGCCAACACCTCAAAGCGTGTAAAGTTCGGCAAAAAAATAAATGCCGAAAAGGGGAGAGTACCAAATATCGTGTACGGGTACGACAAAACCGTAGGCGATTATTTTAATCTGACCATAAATAAAGACGAGGCGAAAATAGTTCAACAGATTTTCAGTTGGTACATAAATGACGGTCACGGTGCCGCGAAAATTTCAATACTTCTTAATGAACGCGGAATAAAAACAAAACGCGGTTGTAAATGGACACAAAATGCAATCTGCCGTATACTTGAAAACGAATTATACACAGGGAAAATCATAAACGGAAAAGAGGAGGTTGCCGATTTTCTGACGGGTAGGCGAACAACAAAATCGCAGGACGAATGGTTTATAACTGACCGCCCTGAACTTCGGATTATAGATGATGAAACTTTCAAAAAAGCCGAAAAAATCAAAAGTGATAGAAATATAACCTTCAAAACAAACGGTCAACGGCACAGCAATCAACACCTTTTTTCAACCCTTATAAAATGTAAGGATTGTGGGTGGTCCTTCCGCAGAAGTGTGCGCACATATAAAAACACCTATGTTCGGTGGGTGTGCTCGGGGCACAACGGCAAGGGAGCCGACAGTTGTCCTAATACTGTAACGGTGGACGAGGACGAACTTATAGATGTGATTGAAAATTACTTTGCCGATATACTGTCGCAAAAGAAAAATGTTATAGGCAGGGTGGTAGAGGAATTTAAAAAGGTCTACAAAGCAAAAGACGAAAACATTGCTTATGAAAAGGAACTTCGTAATGAAATTAACAAACTCAACCGCAACCGTCAAAAGTATATGGATATGTATACCGATGACCTGATAACAAGGGAGGAACTGAATATTAAAATCGGCAAGGACAAGCAGGAGATTAAAAGGCTTGAATCCGAACTTAAAATGGTGGAACAACACCTGACAAAGGGTGATAAACTTCAGATGATACTTACCGAAACATTTAAAAAAATCGAGGATATAACCGACCTTAGAAACATAAACAACACGCAACTGAAAAAGGTTATAGACAGAATTGAGGTAGACCACAACGGAAATGTTGAAATATTCCTAAAACTGTTCAAAGAGATAGGTCTTGATGAAACCGTTCTGATACGTAACCCCCACACATAAGGATGTTACCGAACGGCTTTATTATGAAAATCCGCAACTGTATCGGGAGGTAAAGCGTGTGCTTGAAAAAAACAAGCAGGAAAGGCATATACGCGGCGGTATGGCGACACGTAGGAAGTACAAGGGTG
>JAZREH010000380.1:0-1053 GCA_045660705.1 Acutalibacteraceae bacterium | reverse complement strand
TAGTGAAATGATTGGTACGCGTACAAGGGCAAAGGTTGTTAAAAACAAGGTTGCGCCCCCGTTCCGCGAGGCAGAATTTGATGTTATGTACGGCAAGGGCATCTCGCACGAGGGCGAGGTTGTCGATATGGGTGTAAGTTTTGATATACTCAAAAGGTCGGGTGCGTGGTTCTATTACGGCGAAACCCGTTTAGGTCAGGGCAGAGATAATGTAAAGCAACTGTTCATTGACAATCCCGAACTGTGTAGGGAAATCGAAGAAAAAATTATGGTCAAGTATGCCGAGGTTATGGCACCGAAGTCGGCGGCACCTGTGGCAGACGAGCCTGTAATAATGCCTGTTGAAGCTCAGCCGCCGAAGCCCCGTACTAAGGTAAATATCGACATTGCGGTTGACGACTGATGGCGGTATCTGAATACGAGCGTGTGCGTGAGCGAATCCTGTGGTATCTTGACAGGTCTGACCGCACCGAAAAGGAACTTCGTGACAGGCTTTCGCGAAGCGACTTTTCAAGTTCGGTCTGTGACGAGGTGATTTGCCGCCTTAAAGAGGTCGGTGTTATTGATGACCGAAGATATGCTATGCGGTACGCCGAACGGTGTATCGAGGCGAATATGTCAAGACGGCAGACCTATGCAAAACTCATTTCAAAGGGAATTTCAAGGGAAATTGCCAATGATGCGCTCGGTGAAAATGAGGTTGATGAGGGCGTGCAGATTCGCGCCCTTATCGAAAAGAAATATAAAACGAAACTTTCCGACCCGCAAAACACGAATAAAGTGTATGCGGCGCTTATAAGAAAAGGGTTTTCGTACGGTGCGGTGCGCGATGCGCTGAAGGCGTACTGTGACGAACTTATGTATATGGGAGAAGACTGAATGTATAAAGTAAGTATGGTATCACTCGGTTGTCCGAAAAATCAGGTTGATGCCGAGATGATGTTGGCGGCACTTAAAGAGGGCGGCTTTGAAATCGGATGTGAGGAGGCCGCCGCCGATGCGATAATTATTAACACCTGCGGTTTTATCGAGGAGGCAAAGCAAGAGGCGATT
>JAZREH010000379.1:0-2408 GCA_045660705.1 Acutalibacteraceae bacterium | reverse complement strand
AGTCCTTTCCGTCGGGCAGAATAGACCCGCCGTACAGACGGCTTACCGAAAACATACCGGGGTCCCAGCCAACCGATATCATAGCCACCTTTTTACCGTCCTTAGCCGCCCTGTCAACGCGGTCAAAGTGTACGGGAATGTCGGCGTGTGTATCAAAACTGTCGATAACATTAAAGTGCTGTGCGAGCCGCGGTGTCATTTCGGGCAGGTCGGTAGCACTGCCGCCGCAGATTATAAGCACATCAATATCGTCCTTGTACTTTAAAATGTCGTCACAGCGGTAAACACCTGCCGTAGGGGTCAGAATTTTAACACCTTCGGGGTCGCGCCTTGTAAACACGCCGAAAAGTTCCATATCGGCGTTCTGTTTTATGGCACACTCAACCCCCTTGCCGAGGTTTCCGTAACCGTATATTGCTATCTTCATAAACTTCACCTTATACAAATTAAATACAGAGTAATTTTATTACCATTTTGTCCTTTTGTCAAGAAAAACACTGTTTTATAATATTCTTACCAAAATAATATTTACAAATCTTTTTTTAGGCTTTATAATGTGTTTGGGTGATAATATGACTTGTTTTGAGATTAAATTTCTTGACGGTGAGTGTTTTTGGGGCGGTTCAACCCTTGCGGGTTGCGACAACCCATTCACCGCAGATTCGGTAAAAGCATACGATTACACACGGTGGTGCGACAATCAGGTAATGCCTTTGTTTTTGTCGAACAAGGGTCGCTATATCTGGAGTGACCACCCGTTTAAGGTGGATTTTAAGGGCGACGGCATTATCCGTATCGAGGGCGAGGATGTAACCGTAACACAGGCGGGAAATACACTTCGCGATGCATATCTTGATGCGATGAAAAAGCATTTTCCCTTTGACTCAAAGCGCCTGCCCGAAAGGTTTTTCACCACCGCACAGTACAACAGTTGGATGGAGTTTACATATTCCCCCACACAGGACGGAATCCTTAAATACGCCCGCGATATAATCGCAAACGGGTTCGAGGCGGGCATACTTATAATCGACGAGGGTTGGCACGGTCGCTACGGTGACTGGGATTTCGACCGCGCAAAGTTCCCCGACCCGAAGGCGATGATTAAGGAACTGCACGCGCTTGGATTTACGGTAATGCTGTGGGTGGTGCCTGTGGTATGCCCCGACGGCAGAACCTTTGTCGGTCAGACCCTTAAAGCACTTAATGCCGAGGGTACCGCCGACGAAATTTTCCTGCGCAACGCCAAAGGTGAGGTCGCGCTTTTCAAGTGGTGGAACGGGTTTTCGGCACTTCTTGATATGCGAAAAGAAACCGACCGAAACTTCCTTGACCGCCAACTTTGTTATCTTATGGAGGAATACGGCGTTGACGGGTTTAAGTTTGACGGCGGCAATGTCGATATGTACCATCCTCAAAATATGATAAACGGTACACCGCGTGACGACCACGACCCCCACGCGATGAACCTTGCGTGGAACGATTTCGGCAGAAAATACGACTATCACGAATATAAGGACACCTATAAAGGCGGCGGAAAGAACTGTATCCAAAGGCTTTGCGACCGTCACCACAAATGGTTTGAAAACGGCATAAATACCCTTATTCCCTGCTCGATTATGCAGGGACTTATGGGCACACCTTTTATCTGCCCCGATATGATTGGCGGCGGCGAATGGCTGCTGTTTAACCGCGTTGGCGGGGTCGAGTTTTCCGAGGAACTTTTCGTGCGTATGGCACAGGCATCTGCCCTGTGCCCGATGATGCAGTTTTCTCTTGCCCCGTGGCGCCTTTTGTCGGGCGAAAACCTTGCCATCGTAAAGATTGCCGCCGACATCCACAGGAAGTTTGCCGACAGAATACTGTCACTTGTGCGCGAAAGTGAAATTTCGGGTGAGCCGATACTAAGAAATCTTGAATACAACTATCCTGACTGCGGGTACGAGTTTATAAAAGACCAGTTTATGCTGGGTGAAGATATACTTGTCTGCCCCGTTGTCACCCCCGAAACCTATGAAAAGGATGTTGTTATACCAAACGGCATATGGGTTGACGAGGACGGCAAGGAGTACGACGGAGGTAAAACCTACCGCGTTTCAACCCCGCTTGATAAACTTAAATATTTTACAAAGAAAAACTAAAACATATATGTAAGGGAGGGCATCGACGCCCTCCCGTTTTTTATAGTTTTAAAGATATCCTCTTATATCCACAGCCAGTTTTTCCTCAAGATTTATCAGCCGCTTGGTGATGTCCTTTGAAACCTCGTCGGCGGCGGCGTACTCGTTAAGATACCTGTTCAGCGACTTTACCCCCATATTGCAACCGTCGGTTATAAGGTCGGCAATCGTGTGGTCGGATTCGTTGACCGCAAGTTTCATATTGGTCTTCATCCACGACATACCCTTGGC
>JAZREH010000378.1:0-2234 GCA_045660705.1 Acutalibacteraceae bacterium | reverse complement strand
CATAGTCTTCCGACAAATTGCAGGTGTTTACTACCCTGCCGTTAACACTCTGGCTGACGGCGTAAAGCGCCGACATTCTGATGCGGGGCGGCAGATTGACCTCGGTCACGCGACCTATTTCGCCAAGTGCCGACCTTACTTCACCCATAATCGAATCAAAAGCACCCTTTATATTTATTTCATAATGCTTTATTCCAAGATGCTTTACAAGGTCGTATGCCACATCGATATCGCCCTGCACACCGTTAGGCATAAGTACACCGATTACGCGGTCAACACCGAGTGCCTCAACACATAGCGCCGCCGCAACCGAACTGTCCTTACCGCCCGATATACCGACAACGGCATTACAGCCTTTGCCGTTTTCCTCAAACCAGTCGGCAATCCATCTGACGATACCGTCCTTTACGGCAACTGCATCAAAATCCATATTTAAACATCCTTTCGGTATTATATGTATTTTTTGTCCTTGCTTTTATTAACACCTGCGATACCGCCTGCAACCGCGGACAGTAAAAAAATCAGAAAATGAAAAAGTGTATTCATCGTAACACCGTCTTTACAAACCGCAAGCGAAACAGCGGTAACGACGGCAAAAACAACACCGCCCACCGCAAGACCGACAAGATAGCCGCGGTTGCCGTTTTTAAAGGCGGTATAATACGCCGCCGCAAAGCACCCCGCCGCGATACTTACAGTCGCAAACGGTGCCGCATACGCGCGGTCGGTATCAAGTGCCAGCATTATACCTGCAAAGGCAAGCATAAACCCTAAAAACACAAGCAGACCGATAACCGTACCCTTTATAATAATTTCAGATTTTGAGCCAAATATGCCCGATTCCTTTTTCATAAGCAATCCCTCCGTAAGTATTATATTACGGAGGGACATCGGCTTATGACTTATTTAGAAACATCATCGTGAACGGTGAGGTTTGACTGCAACGCCCAACGCGCAACCGTAATTTTACTGTGGTCGCTTTTAGATTCGATAACAAAGGTATCCTCTTTAAGAGAAATTACCCTGCCGTAGATACCGCCGATTGTAACGATTTCGTCACCAACCTGCAGATTTTCGCGCATCTGCTTTTCTTCCTTTTGCTTTTTGCGTTGCGGACGAATCATAAGAAAATACATCACAACAAGCATAATTGCAAGCCAACCAACGGTAATCAGCATTGATGCACCGCCACTGGCCTGCTGTGCTGTAGCAGCCGTTTCAAGCGCAATAAAACCAAAATTCATCTTTAAAGACCTCCAATCTTTTATCCAAAGTATTATACTTTAACTTGTCCGATAATGCAAGTATAATTTTGTAAAATTAAAGTGTGATTATATCAATACCGTTTATAACGACATCGTTAACGGGACGGTCAGCGGCACCGACCTGGACATCGGCAATCGCATCGACAACCTCCATACCCTCATACACCTGTCCAAAAACGGTGTGACGGTAGTCAAGCCACGGTGTACCGCCGAGTTTGGCATATGCATCGGCAATTTCGGTAGGGAATCCCTTGTCGGCAAGATCGCGCATCTGGGCGAGCATTCCGTCGGGTACCTCGTTTGCCTGAACGATGAAAAACTGACTTCCGTTAGTCGACGGACCTGCATTAGCCATCGAAAGTGCGCCGCGCAGGTTGTGAAGTTCGGGGTCAAATTCATCTTCGAAACTGCCGCCCCAGATGGACTCACCGCCCATACCTGTGCCCTGCGGGTCGCCGCCCTGAATCATAAAATCCTTAATAACGCGGTGAAACTTTATGCCGTTATAATAACCGTTTTTAGCGTGGGTTGTGAAATTTTCAAATGTTTTCGGTGTTCTGTCGCCGAAAAGTTTAATCTTTATATCACCCATACTTGTGTGCATTACCGCAACGGTGTCGCCCTGTGCAGGGGCTTTAAGTTGAAAACAATCCATAATAATTACCTCCAAAAAATCTGTACCTGTTCATTGTAACAGTTAATCGCCGATTTATCAAGTAAATTTACAAAAATCAAGGGTTAAAATGTTTAAAAATTTCCTGTGCGGTAGTTTTTGACATACCCTTTACCTCACAAAGTTGCTCAACCGTAGCCCCCTTGACCGCTTTAAGTGTCTTAAAGTGCGAAAGCAGAGCCTTTGCGCGTGCGGGACCTACACCCTCTATCTGTGTAAGTTCGCTTGAAAGCATTTTCTGACTTCTCCCCTTTTTATGGTAGCCGATAGCAAATCGGTGCACCTCATCCTGAATC
>JAZREH010000377.1:0-4311 GCA_045660705.1 Acutalibacteraceae bacterium | reverse complement strand
AGGATGCGGGGGCCGAGGGATGGATTCGCGACGACGGTTCGTGGCTTCCTAAATTTGACGACCCGATTTACCTTGAAAAACTTGAAAACTTTATGCGTGAGTTTGGCGGGCGTTATAACAATCACCCGTTGGTTGAGTATGTCGATATCGGCACAATCGGTATCTGGGGTGAGGGTAACTGCATAAATCAGATTTACGATAACAGTATGTATAAGGCGCATATCAATCTGCATATGAAGTATTTTCCCGATAAAATTGTCGTGGCAAATGACGATATGATAAACTTTTCTATATACAATCCCAAGGTTGACCGAAAAAAATTGCTTGATTATCTTTTGGCGCGCGGTCTTGGTTTCCGTGACGATTCGATAATGTGGGTAGGTACTACAACGGGTGATTCCGGTTACGATACCGCACGCACACCCTTTATGTTTGACCTGTTTGCGCAAAACGGTCCTGTTGATATTGAATTTGACCATATGCGCAGTATTGAGGACGATGTTTACAAGGACGGCACCACCGCTTATGAGTCACTCAAACGCTCACATGCCACATACTGCGGTTTCCACGGTTTCCCCGAAGACTGGCTTAAAAAGTATCCTTATCTTACAAAACATATTGCCAATAAACTCGGTTATTGGTACTTCGTAAACGGTGCATCAATACCCGAACTTGTTTCGGGATATCCCGCTGTTATCAAACTGTGGTTTGAAAACATGGGATTTTGCCACGCGTATAATTCGTTTGACCTGAAAATAAAACTTATCGGTGAAGAGTCGGGCGAAGAATACACCGTCTTTGAAAAGGGCGGTATGAATCTTAGTTGGAAAAGCGAATCGGTAAGCGAGGAAACGCTGAAACTGGCGCTTAAAGATGTGCCTAAAGGAAAATACACCCTTTGTGTCGGACTTTTTGAGGGCGAAACACCCATAAAAATGGGCTTTAAGACCGAGTGTGACAACGGCGACGGTTTTTACCAGATTGACGGTGTAGAGGTACTGTGATGAAATATGGTATTTTTTCCTGTAACGATTGGATATATCCCGACTCTACAGGCGGGGGCTTGTCGGCAGACTTGTGCTCTGTAAAGGGCTCGTATGCCAATTTTCAGTTGATACTCGAAGATACGAAGAAATCGGTTAATTGGTCGGTTTTGTATGACGGTGACTTTCAGGGAAATTCCGAACTTTACAGACTTCTCCCTGTAACGGTCAACCGTAATTCCGACTTTTTTGAGCCGCTTGATACAAAGCCGCGCACAGGCGCCGATTTAGAAAAACATTTTACCCGCAATGCCCCGTTTGAGGTCTATGACCCGATGCTGCCGATTACCGAAAGCAGTTTTGAGAGTGATGGTAGGGTGGCTCTTTATGTGAGTTTTAAGATACCTGCCGAAATGAAAGCGGGTGTATATTCGGGAAGACTTGTGCTTGATGACGGCAACAGCAGTGTATCTGTGCCCTTTAAAATTAAGGTGTATGATATTCTGATGCCCTCTAAAACAAGCCTTAATATCGCAAACTGGTGCAATTTTTCGTGTAAGGCGTATGGCTGTACCCTGCGTGATGAAAAGTATTTTGAAACTATATATAAAATTGCGCGTTTCGGTTTAAGAGCGCATCAGAACTGTATTTATCTGTATCTTACGCTGTTTGACTGTTCTTACGAGGACGGCAGATACATTTATGACTTTAAAGAGGTAAAAAAGTATATTGAAACGATGCTTTCAATGGGCTTTTCGCGAATTGAAGCGATGCATATTGTCGGGATCTACCAAAGGTTTATTAAACCTGTGGTAGGTGGCTCGGTTTATGATGATAATGGGCGTGAGGCGCTCGGCGAGTTTCTTGAACAGTGGTATGCTTTTATCTGCGAAAACGGTTGGAAAGACATTGTTATTCAGCATATAGGTGACGAACCAAAAGACGGCGATGTCGAAAGGTACAGGCAACTTTGTCTTTTTGTAAAACGGTATATGCCTGATATTCCGCTTGTCGAGGCGGTGCTGTCACCCGATGTGTGCGATGTTGTTGATATACCTGTACCGATAACCCGTCACTATCAACTGCACAAGGAAAGGTACGACCGATACTTTACCGATAAAAAAGAGGTATGGATGTACACCTGTTGTTGGCCTGTAGCACCGTATCTTAACCGTTTTCTTGATATGCCGCTTTTGTCGGTGAGGCTGCTTCATTGGCTTAATTATAAACTTGGGTTTACGGGTTATCTGCATTGGGGATTTTGCTCACAGGGCGACGGTCAGGATGTTTACACAGCACCGTCGATTGCATTTAAGTATATGGGCGTGCCCCAAAGTGACCAGTATCTGCCTGCGGGTGATACAAACATTGTCTATCCAACCAAAAACGGACCGATCGGCAGTGTAAGACTTGAAATGATGCGTGCGGGAATCGAGGATTATGAGATTCTTAAAATGCTCGAAAAGAATGACGGCGGTGCGGTAAAGGCTTTTGTTGACGCTGTTGTTGACGGTGACTGGTGTGCTGCGGTCGAGTACGGTGAATTTGAAGTTCTGCTTAAGAAAATGCTTGAAAAGTTGTAATTGCAAATAATAAGTGTCGGAGATGATTAAGATGGATTATGGTTTAAACGCAAAAAACGGAATTATGTTTGTAAATCATCAGGAAAAAAGCCGAAGCGGACATTTGGGTCACGCTTTGGTCGAATATGCTCCTGGGTGTATATTAGCATTTTACTCAAACAATTCCGGAGTGCGTTGGAACGGGCACAACGCATTTGGTTGGGTTGAATATAAGCGTTCTACCGATGCGGGAAATACATGGAGTGAACCAACCGTTCTGGATTATTCTATGGAGATGCTTTATGAAGGTGTACTGACTATCTGCTGCGAAAAAGCCGTTGTTAACAAAAACGGTGATATTGTTTTATATTGTTTAAGAGTAAGTACACATTCAAAGTGTTTTGAACCTATATTCTCACCGGTTTGTCTTATCAGTAAAGACCAAGGAAAAACATGGAGTAATCCGATTGAAGTGTGTGACAGGGCGGCAAGGGTTTATGATGTTATTACTCATAATGATGACATATACTGCCTTGTGGAAGTGGGTCCGTTTACAGGTGATATTGCATATCCGGCGTATTTGTTTTATAAAAGTTCTGACGGCGGAGAAAATTACGAGTTGATATCGAAATTGCCGTTTGATGTGACCATTTATGATATCGATACATATTATGATAAATTTGGATTGTCTAAACATTTTTACGGTACTCTTGGTTGGCTTAAAGACGGAAGTCTGATATGTTATGTATATAACGAATCGGATGAATATACACTGGAATATTGCATAAGTAAGGATTTCGGCATTACTTGGTCTAAAGTTAAAACTACTCAATTTGCAAAGCGAATAAGGAATCCGCAGATGTGCACGTTAAACGGTGTATACTATATGCACGGCAGGTCGGGTTGTATAGGAAAAGATATGCCGTCTTATTTTGTCTTATACAGGTCTGATGACGGTATAAATTGGGATGATGGCGAATATATAGCAAAACCTGAAAATGAGGGAGCAAACGGTGCGTTTGGCTATTATTCCAATAATTTGCAGGTGCAGTGCGAAGACGGTAGAAAAAGAATATTGATACAGTATTCCGACCCGTATTTTAAAGCAAGAACCAACATAAAACATTTTTGGTTAGAATAATATTTTGCACCATATTGAGGTGAATAAAATGTACGAATTAAGGTTTGAAGAAACCGAAATGCTGACGGTACCGTTGGGTGAGGAAACCGCATATCCCGACCTCACCATAAAAAAGGATTTGCACGCCGATTTAAAGGTAGAGGGAATCGACGAAAAACTGTACTTCGGTTTTGGAAAGGTCGATAATATCCTGCCCTACAAAATTCGCGAAAGTTACACCCGCGAGCGCAGTGTAACCAAGGTAAAGACTGCTGTGCTTGAAAGCGACGGACTTCGCGCGGTTTTCCTTACCGAATACGGATGCCGTCTGTGGTCGCTTTACGATAAGCGGCAAAACAGGGAACTTCTATATAGTAATCCCGTTTTGCAGTTTGGCAATCTTGCCGTCAGAAACGCGTGGTTTGCGGGCGGTGTTGAGTGGAATATCGGCTTTATCGGTCATACCCCGCTTACTACTGAGAAGATGTTTTGCGAAAGGGTTGTTGACACCGATAGCGGCGCACCCGTTTTAAGGTTTTACGAATACGAACGGATTCGCGGCGTTGTTTATGAAATAGATGCTTATATAAGCGAGGAATACAATCAACTTATGGTGCGCGTACGCATAAAAAACTGTCACGACCGC
>JAZREH010000376.1:0-5612 GCA_045660705.1 Acutalibacteraceae bacterium | reverse complement strand
TCCTGCGCAAAAACGAAAAAATCAAGGACGCCGCAGTTATCGGTCTTCCCGACAAGCGGCTTGGTGAAATTGCCGCCGCGATTATCGAAATAAAACCCGATATGACCCTCACCCGCGAGGAGGTCGAGCAGTTCTGCCTTGAACTGCCGCGATATAAGCGTCCGCGCGAGATAATCTTTGCCGATATACCGCGCAACCCCACAGGAAAGATTGAAAAACCTGTACTTCGCAAGAGGTACGCCGCCGAAAATGTGGTAAATCAGAAAAACACAATATAAAATATTGTGAATGATAAAAAATTGTGATATAATACTTAGATAAAGCCAAAAAAGGGGAAATAAAGAGATGAAAAAACTTCTTCTTGGTAATGCCGCAGTAGCGCGAGGCGCTTATGAGGCAGGAGTACGCGTGGTATCTTCGTACCCAGGCACTCCGAGTACCGAAATAACCGAATCTATGGTTCAGTACGCTGAACCGCATGTTGAGTGGGCTCCTAACGAAAAGGTTGCCGCAGAGGTTGCGATAGGCGCATCCATTGCAGGCGGCAGAGCAATGTCCTGTATGAAGCACGTTGGTCTTAATGTTATGGCGGACCCCGTATTTACAGTAAGTTACATAGGCGCAAACGCAGGTCTTGTTTTCTGCGTTGCCGATGACCCAGGTATGCATTCTTCACAGAATGAGCAGGATTCCCGCCACTATGCACAGGCTTCAAAGATTCCGATGCTTGAGCCTGCTGATTCGTCCGAGTGTAAGGAATTTACAAAGGCGGCATTTTCGCTTAGTGAGGAGTACGACACGCCTGTGTTTGTCCGTCTTTCGACCCGCGTTTCCCATTCCCAGAGCATTGTTGAACTTTGCGACCGTGAGGAAGCGCCGCTTAAGGACTATGAGAAGAATATTCCTAAAAATGTTATGATGCCCGCAATGGCAAAGGCAAGACATATTGTTGTCGAAAAGCGCGAGGCGGCGCTCAAAGAGTTTGCAAACAACTGCCCCTTTAATAAAATTGAGGATAACGGTGCTAAAATCGGCGTTATCGCCGCAGGCACATCCTATCTTTATGCAAGGGAGGCGCTCGGCGATAAGGCAAACTACCTTAAACTCGGAATGGTGTATCCGCTTCCCGAAAAACTTATCCGCGATTTCGCTGACAGCGTTGACGAACTCTGGTGTATTGAGGAACTTGACCCTGTAATCGAAACCTTTATCCGCGCGCTCGGTATCGAGGTTAAGGGTAAGGATAATTTTACCCTGCTCGGTGAATACAGCCAGAATATGATAAAGGATGTTGTTTTGGGCGAAAAGGCAGAGGTCTGCTCGGTAGATGCCGAAATTCCTGCCCGTCCCCCCGTTATGTGTGCGGGCTGTCCCCACAGAGGCACATTCTATGTTTTAAAGAAACTCGGTCTTACCGTTTCGGGTGATATCGGTTGCTACACACTCGGCGCAGTTGCCCCGCTTCAGAGCGTTGACACCACCATTTGTATGGGTGCGTCGGTGTCTGCCGCCCACGGTATGGCAAAGGCAAGGGGTGCAGAGTTTAACAAAAAACTTGTTTCGGTAATCGGCGATTCGACCTTTATGCATTCGGGTATTACGGGTCTTGTCGATATCGTTTACAATAAGGGCGCTAATACCGTAATCATTCTTGATAACTCGATAACAGGTATGACAGGCCATCAGGAAAACCCCACAACAGGTAAAACCATCCGCGGTGAGGCTACCCGTCAGGTAGACCTTGAGGCGCTTTGCCACGCAGTCGGTATCGACCGCGTAAGGATTGAAGACCCGTTTGACCTTAAGGGCTTTGAGGCGGCAGTAAAGGAAGAAACCGCCGCAGATGAGCCATCGGTAATCATCGCACAGCGTCCCTGCGCACTGCTTAAGACGGTTAAGTACAGCGGAAAATGTGTTGTTGATAACGACAAGTGCCGCGGCTGTAAGGTTTGTATGAAACTCGGTTGCCCCGCTATCACCTTTGCAGACGGCAAGGCTTATATCGAGCCGACCCAGTGTAACGGTTGCGGTCTTTGCACAGGCGCCTGCGCATTCGGTGCTATCACAAAGGAGGAAGCATAATGGCTGATGTTAAAAGTATAATGATAGTCGGTGTCGGCGGTCAGGGTACCCTGCTTGCCAGCCGTATTCTCGGTAACCTCCTTGTCGGAAAGGGCTATGATGTCAAGGTTTCTGAGGTCCACGGTATGAGTCAGCGCGGCGGAAGCGTTGTTACATATGTTAAATACGGCGATGCCGTTTATTCTCCCGTTATTGATGCGGGCGAGGCGGATATTATTCTTGCTTTCGAGCGTCTTGAGGCACTCAGGGCAGTCGGATTCCTTAAAAAGGGCGGCAGAATGATTGTCAACGACCGCGCCATAAACCCGATGCCTGTCATTACGGGTGCCGCAAAGTATCCCGAGGGAATTATTGATACCCTTAAGGGTGTTGCCGATGTTGTTAGTCTTGATGCGCTCGAAATTGCGCAGAAAGCGGGAAGCGATAAGGCTGTCAATGTTGTGCTTATCGGCGTTCTGGCAAAGAGCACCGATATCCCCAAAGAGGAATGGATTGAAACCATAAAGACCACCGTGCCCGAAAAGTTCCTCCAGATAAATCTCAAGGCGTTTGAACTTGGGTATGCGCTTTAAGAGGTTTTAGAAAATGGCTAAGAAAAACTCTGCTATAATTGTTTTATATACCGCTTTATCGTTGCTTATCTTTGCCCTTGTGCTTATAATTCCTGCATCAAGAGAGGTCTTTATCGGTCTTTCGGGCGATGTGAAAACCAAGTATTTTATGGGCTTTGCCAAGTTTGCTATTCTTGCAACGGCGGGTGAACTTTTATCGTCAAGGCTTGCCCGCGGTGAGTGGGCGGCGCCTGCAAAGATTGTTGCAAGATTTGTCATATGGGGCTTTATCGGTGTGTGGATAACCTTTATGATGGGTGTGTTTTTCACCGCCGCAGGTACAGGTACGGTACTGCCGCTACCCGATGACAGTTCATCCCTGCTTTTCAGATTCCTTCGCGCGTTTTACACAAGCGTTCTTATGAATACTTCGTTTGGACCCACCTTTATGGCGGTTCACAAATGCTCGGACAGATATCTTGAACTAAAGGCAGAGGGTAACAGTAAGCCCAGCCTTTCGGCGGTTGTTTCCTCTATCGACTGGACGCGGTTTGTAGGTTTTACAATCTTTAAAACCGTTGCGCTTTTCTGGATTCCTGCCCACACCGTTACTTTTATGTTGCCACAGGAATATCAGGTGGTAATGGCGGCGGCGCTTTCGGTCGCACTTGGTGTTATTCTCAATATTAAAAAATAAGTTAGGAAGATTTACAATGTCAAATTACTATCAACCTGAAATAGAAACCGCCTCTCGCGAAGAAATGAAAAAACTTCAGGACGAGCGACTTGTAAAACAGGTTAAACATGTCTGGGACAATGTTCCTTACTACCGCAAAAAGATGGAGGAAAAGGGCGTTACCCCCGACGATATAAAGGGCGTTGACGACCTTAAAAAACTCCCCTTTATCACCAAGGCCGATTTGCGTGATTGCTATCCTTACGGACTGCTTGCGGCACCGATGGAGGACTGCGTTCGTATCCATTCGACATCGGGTACGACGGGCAAGCGCGTGGTTGCGTTTTACACCCAGCACGACATCGATTTGTGGGAGGACTGCTGTGCGCGTGCCATTATGGCGGCGGGCGGCACCAAAGAGGATGTTTGTCAGGTGGCTTACGGCTACGGTCTGTTTACGGGCGGTTCGGGACTTCACGGTGGCTCGCACAAGGTTGGGTGTCTGACACTCCCGATGTCGTCGGGCAACACCGAACGCCAACTTCAGTTTATGACCGACCTTGGCGCTACCATAATCTGCTGTACCCCGTCGTATGCGGCTTACCTTGCCGAATCTATCCACGAACAGGGTCTGAGCGACCAGATTAAACTTAAGGCAGGTATCTTCGGTGCCGAGGCGTGGAGTGAAAATATGCGCCACGATATCGAGAATAAACTTGGTATCAAGGCATATGATATTTACGGTCTTACCGAAATTTCGGGCCCCGGTGTCGCATTCGAGTGCGAGGAACAGTCGGGTATGCACATAAACGAGGACCACTTTATCGCCGAAATCATCGACCCCGATACGGGCGAGGTTTTACCCGAGGGTGAAAAGGGCGAACTTGTATTCACCTCGATTACCAAAGAGGCGTTTCCTCTGCTTCGATACAGAACACGCGATATCTGTGTGCTTTCGCGTGAAAAGTGCTCCTGCGGGCGCACACTCGTCAAGATGGCAAAGCCGATGGGCAGAAGTGACGATATGCTGATTATCCGCGGCGTAAATGTATTCCCCTCACAGATTGAGGAGGTTTTGATTCAGGTCGGCGGCGGCAACATCACCCCGAACTACCTTATTACCATCGACCGCGTAAACAACACCGATACATTTGAACTTGATGTTGAAATGAGCGAGGAGATGTTCTCCGACGATATCGGCTCGGTATCAAAGGTTGAAAAGGAAATTACCGAAAAACTGCGCTCTATGCTGGGCCTCGGCGTTAAGGTACGCCTTGTCAACCCCAAGACCATCGCACGAAGCGAGGGCAAGGCAAAGCGCGTTATTGACAACCGCAAAATCTGAGAGGAGTTAGAAAAATGCTTGTAAAACAGGTTTCGGCTTTTATTGAAAATAAGGCAGGCGGTCTTGTGGAGGTCGCCGATATTCTGGCAGAAAACCATATTGATATAAGTGCGCTATCGCTTGCCGATACGGCTGATTACGGTATCGCGCGTATGATTTTAAGCGAGCCGCAAAAGGCGGTCGAGGTGCTTCGCGCGGCGGGTGTCGTCTGCAAAGTTACCGATGTTCTGGCGGTTGCCGCCGACGATGTACCGGGCGGTTTTGCAAAGTCGCTGCACTATCTTACCGATGCGGGCATTGAAATCAAGTATATGTACGCCTGTGTCAGCAGTCACGACGGCAAGGCGCTGATGATTTTCAGCGTTGACGACCCCGACATCGCCGAAAAGATAATCAAATCGACCGATGCGGGCGAGGTAAACCCCGTAGAGATTTACAGAATTTAACCTCTACTTCTTACCTCTTACCTCTTACTTCTTACTTTAATCTGGGGGTGTGATGCGGCGTGGATTTTGTGCATCTGCATCTGCATAGCGAATACAGTCTGCTTGACGGGTGTTGCCGCATCGACCGTCTGCTTGATGCTGTGGCGGCGCGGGGGCAAAAAAGCGTTGCCGTTACCGACCACGGCGTTATGTACGGCGCTATTGAATTTTACAAGGCGGCAAAAAAACGGGGCATAAAACCGATTATCGGTTGCGAGGTCTATGTTGCGCCGCGCACCCGTTTTGACAAACAAAAGCCGCTTGACAGCGAGTATACCCATCTTGTACTGCTGTGCGAAAATGAACAGGGTTATAAAAACCTTATAAAAATGGTGTCCGCGGGCTTTACCGAGGGCTTTTATTCAAAACCGCGTGTTGACCGCGAACTGCTTGAAAAGTATCACGGCGGTCTTATTGCGCTTTCTGCCTGCCTTGCGGGTGAGATTCCGCGCGCGCTTTCACGAAACGATTAT
>JAZREH010000375.1:0-10009 GCA_045660705.1 Acutalibacteraceae bacterium | reverse complement strand
ACGATTAATTTTTTGGAGGACATATATATGGTTAAAATTTCACCGTCGGTGCTTACCGCCGATTTTCTGACACTCAAAGACGATATTGCGCGGCTTGAGGCGGCAGGTGTCGATATGCTTCATCTTGATGTTATGGACGGCATTTTTGTGCCGAACATATCGTTTGGTGTGCCCGTTATCAAATCAATAAGAGAGCATACAAAACTGCCACTTGATGTTCACCTTATGATTGACCGCCCGCACAGATATATTGAGGAGTTTGCAAAGTATTCCGACTACCTCGGTTTCCACTTTGAGGCGGGGTCGGATAATGCCGAACTTCTTAAAAAGATACGCGAACTTGGCTGTAAGTCCTGCATCACAATCAAACCTGCAACACCGCCTGAAAGCGTTTTTGAACTGTTGCCGCTTTGCGATATGGTGCTTGTAATGTCGGTTGAGCCTGGGTTTGGCGGTCAGAAATTTATGCCCGATGCGCTTACTAAACTTTCGGCACTAAGGGACGAATGTGAACGCCGCGGACTTGATATCGAACTTGAAGTTGATGGCGGTATTAATGACCAGACCGCACCGCTTGCCATAAATGCGGGCGCGACGGTGCTTGTTGCGGGAAATTATATCTTTTCTGCCGACGATATGGCGGCAAGGGTAAAGGAAATTAAGTCGCTTTAAATTTTATTTTTGTTGGTGTCGATGCCTTGGCGTCGGCACCTTTTGTATATAAACTTCCCGTTTAGGTAAAAATATGTCGCGGTGGTTTGTTTGAAAAAGTATAGGGATAACAGTTCGGTTAAACTGTTTTTTAAATCGATGGCGGTGACACTTTCGGCGGTGGCGCTGATTCTTATCGGTTATTTTACGGCGGGATTTTTTTCGGGCGGTCTAAAATAAAAAAGCCCACCCTCCGCCTTGCGGCGGATAGGGCAGACAAAACTGACTTTATTCGTCGTCGTGGCAGGGTGAGCAGCAACCGAAACAGTCATCTCCCGCCTGTTCACAGAATGATGTGGGGAAGAAGTCGTCGGTTGGGAATTTGATTCTGCGGAAAATGTCGCAGGGTTGGTCGGTGCTGTCGTCACACTGTTTTTCGGGGATACAGTAGTCGTATACGGGTACCAACATCTGAACATTGCGTACCATCTGTACAATGGTGAAAAGACCGATGGTGGCGTAGATGGTCGGTGTGCCCGATTCTAGGTCGGTGACAACATTTCCGCCGATGCGTTCGCAAACGGGTTTCGGTATGCATCTTACATTGTCATAGCAACTTCTGACCTCGCCGATTCGTGCCGACAGGGCAACGGGGTCTACACTTTGAACTACGCATTTCGGAGCATTGGAACTGCCGATAACGGGCTTTTTGTCGGTGTCGCATCTTTCACTTGCTTCACTCGAAAATACCTTTACATTGCCCTCGCCACCGAAAAGAATCACACGCTTTGAGAATGAAGTCACGCCGTAGATTTCGTCGGGGCAGGTGTGCGGTGCCGAAAACAGGTCAAAGCCTAGCAGGAAGAAGAATGTAAGGTCACAGGCGTAGAAACCGCGCTTGAAGTTTACGGGTTCTACATTTATTGATACATTAAGTACTTCTGCCGAGCGTAGTCGAACGCTAATTGCGTTTTTGATTTGCTCCTGCGTTCTTGGTGTAAAGAAACAACGCAGGTCTTCAAGGCAGTCGCGGTCGCAACAGGAATCAAAAACCCTGCCCGCATCAATACATACGGCTTCCTTGAATGTGCCGCTGTCACATTGGTTGTAGTTGTTTTCTGCCATATAAATGCCTCCTGTAAGTTTTTGAAGTCAAACTTCAATATATCATATTCATTTGTGAGGTTTTTGTGAAAAAATACGTTAAGAATATAAAATCCCGTAAAAGCATACACTTTTACGGGTGATATTTATGTCTTTTAATATTGATTTGAGAAAACTTGCAACAAGCATTCTGATTCCGCTGGCAGTCGGCGGTATCTCGGCGTTTATAACGCGTAACGATATGGGTATTTACAGCCGCATAAAGCGACCTCCACTTTCGCCGCCGTCGTGGATTTTTCCTGTTGTGTGGACCGTTCTTTATATACTTATGGGAATATCCCTCTACCTTGTGCGTATCAAAAAGACCGATAAAAACAAAAGACCCGCCTATATCGCATTTGCGGTTCAACTGTTTTTAAATTTTATATGGTCGCCGATTTTCTTTTCACTGAACGCCTATGCGCTTGCATTTGCGGTACTGATAATTCTATGGCTTTCTGTGATAGTGATGATACTGCTCTTTTCGGGGATAGACAGACGCGCCGCATACCTGAATATTCCGTATCTTGTATGGCTTACCTTTGCGGCGTATCTTAACCTTGCGATAGCAATTTTAAACTAAAAAAATACCACCCAAAACGGGTGGTATTGATTTTTAGTTGATTTTGCCGTAAAGCGGCATATCGCTGTCCTTTTTAGGCTCGCGAGTAGGTGCAGTTGCAACGGTGTTCGAGGGCTTGCGCTCTCTACCGCCGCGGCCGCTTTTTCCACCTCTGTTGCGACGGTCATCGTCGCGCGGGGGATTCATATCGCCACCCGCGGGGAATATAACAACACGACGTCTGTCACCCTCACCGATAGAACTTGAAACGACACCGTCGATGTCTTGAACGGCATTATGGATAATTCGGCGCTCATACGGATTCATCGGCTCAAGACGGCGGCTACGACCTGTACTTACAACCTGTGCCGCAACACGGTTTGCAAGTGCAATAAGGGTTTGCTCGCGCTTTTCTCGGTAGTTTCCGATGTTGAGTGTTATCTTGAAGTAACCGCTTCCGCTATTGGCAACAAGGCTTGCAAGATACTGCAAAGCGTCAAGTGTTTCACCGCGGTGACCGATAATCACACCAAGACCCTCACCATCAAGTATAATAAAGGCACCGTTTTCACGCTCGGCAGCCTTTATTGTGATATTTTCACAACCAAGTTCAGAAAGTATAGAACGAAGATACTTAATCGCGGCACCCGTCTTTGAATCAGCGGGGATAAGCGATTCGTCAATAGCGTCTTTGTAATCGTCCTTTACAACAACCGATTCGCTCTTTTGCTTTTCGTCAGCCTTTTCCTTAACTTCGGATTTGGCTTTCTTTTCGTTTTTTACATCTTCTTTAACATTTTTTTCAGCCTGTTTTTTGGCAGGCTTTTTATCCTTTTTCGGTTTGGGGTCGGGAATCTCAACAAAAACCCTTACCTCTGCCTTGCGACCGCCGAAAAGACCTAAAACCTTTTTCTTTTCGCTTGTAATAACTTCAAACTGTATGTCTTCATCAATGCCTGCGCCAAGATTTGCAATGGCATTTTCTTTGGCTTCGAGAACATCTGCACCGAAACCGCGTGCTTCTTTAATCACGGGGAAACCTCCTTATGGGTTAAAAATTAGTCTTCTTGTGTGTTTTGCGCCGAAATCTTCTTGATTTGACCGTCCTCGAATTCGAGTTGCTTTGAAAGTTCCTTTGCGCGTTCACGGGCAAGCATCTTGTGCGGACCGTAGAACTGCTGAACGCCTGTCTGAATAAAGCCGCCGATTATCGACGAGCAAATCCAGTAGAAACCGACACCGCCCGGAAGTGTGAAACCGATAAACAGGGAGAGCAGAGGCATTGTGAGCATCATACCCGCCATACTAGGCGCTTCGGGGTTGAGTTTCTTTTGCATACGCATCGAAACAAGGCTTGTAAGCATCTGTGCCGCAAAGGCAAGCAGGGGAATCAGCCATATCCACTGTGCCTTGTGGAAAATATCGAACGAGAACTTGGGTTTCTGCGTAAGGTCGAGTTTTTCGGTAAACAGATTATAGTCAATGCCGACCTCGGTATCCTTTTTCTTTATATACTCAAAATCTTCTTCGATTTTTTCGTACTGCTTTTTGGAAAGAATATCGTGTATATCAATATCGTCGTTACGAATAAGGCGGACAACAATCAGTTCGTTCTGTTTATCACCGGCTTTTTCGTTCCAATCAAGAATTTCGATGTATTCCTTGTATTTGTCGGCATCCTTTTCCTTAAGGTCACTCATACCCGCCGAAATGGTTGAGGTGACATTCTTGATTCGGGCAGAATCAATGCCCGTCATATAGGTGAGAGGGGAGAGGATAAGCCAATAAATGCTCATCATAAGTACCAGACGGAGAATCATCGGCAGGCAACCGCCCGACATCGATATGTTTTCCTCCTGATACAGTTTCTGCATAGCCTCGTTATACTTCTGCTTATCGTCGCCGTAACGTCTTTTCAGTTCATCAAGTTTCGGCTTGATACGGGTCTGCTGTACCGAGGATTTCTGACTTTTAATGCTTAAGGGGATGAGTATAATGTTAATAAGTAATGTAAAAGCGAAAACCGATGCGGCAAAACTACCGTTGAAAATGTCAGCAAAAAAGCGTATAACATAACCAAGCGGGGTGTTTATAATGTTGGAGATAAAATCCATATTTATTACCGTCCTAAATGGTAGTGTGACAGTTTCAAGTCCTGTCACACTGAAATAACTGTTATTCAGTTTTGTTTTTCGTCCTTGATTTCTTTTCGGGGACAGGGTCATAACCGCCTTTGCAAAAGGGGTTACAGCGCAAAATGCGCCAGACAGACAAAAAAAGACCCTTTATACATCCGTGTGTGCGGATGGCATCAATGGCATAGGCAGAGCAGGTTGGCGTAAAACGGCAACAGGATATCTTAAGCGGCGAAATGTTGCGCTGGTAAAATTTTACGGCGGCAATCAAAATTCGGCTTATCATTCTGCATCACACCATATTCCCGAAGCGGAAAGTTGTTTGGATATTGTGGCGGCGACCTGCGTGCTTTTTTGTGAAAGGATGCGTGTGCGGGCGACGATTACAAAATCATATCCTTTGGGGATGTTTGGTAAAAGGGAAGAAAAGGCGGCGTACATAACCCGTTTTGCACGGTTGCGCTGTACCGCGCCGCCGATTTTTTTACCCGCTGTAAGACCTAAACGCACCTTGCCCGCACGACCTTTACGAAAGTAAAGAATAAATGCGGGTGTAACGCAGGCGGTACCCTTGGTATAGAGCCGCCGAAAGTCATAGTTTTGTTTCAGTTTTTCAAAATTTTGCATAACAAAATAAAATGAAAAGCCACACAAAAGTGGCTTTGCATTAGTAGGTCAACTGCTTTCTTCCTTTTGCTCTGCGACGGGCGAGTACCTTGCGACCGTTGGCTGTTGACATTCTCTTAAGGAAGCCGTGTTCCTTTTTACGGTGAAGTTTCTTAGGTTGATAGGTTCTTTTCATCTTATATGTCCCTCCTTTGGGTGCTACGGGCGAATATCCCGACAACTTACTCATCATATGTGGGTCATAAAAACCCATCGGCATATTAT
Source organism: Acutalibacteraceae bacterium (assembly GCA_045660705.1). GTDB lineage: Bacteria > Bacillota > Clostridia > Oscillospirales > Acutalibacteraceae > UBA737. The sequence goes on along the minus strand of JAZREH010000375.1, from coordinate 4,627 downwards.
TATACCGCAAATAAGCATTTATGTCAACAAAAATCTATTTAATTTGGTAATTTTTTTTACCGCTATTGAAATGTGGCAATAAAGGTGATATACTAAAATGAATAAATTTAAGGATGACATATATATATGAAGATAGTAAAAAGCATTTTTTCGGTGTTTATATGTGCGGTGCTTTGTCTTTCATTTGCAGGATGCGGCGATAGCCACAGGGAATCGTATCTGTATTTTGAACTTTCGGATAAGCCGTTCACTCTTGACCCGCAGACCGCGTCTGATGACAGCGAACTGCTTATAATCCGCAATATTTTTGAGGGACTTATGCGCTATGACGGGCAGGGTAAACTCGTCTGCGGTGCGGCGGAAAGTTACGAAAAGAACGGACTTACCTATACATTTAAACTTCGCGAATTCGCTACTTGGAGCACGGGTACGCCGCTTTCTGCCGACGATTTTGTGTTCGGTCTGCAGCGTGCGGTAAGCCCCGAAACGGCGGCACCGTTTGCAAGCCGACTGTTTTGTATTTCGGGCGCGGCGGCAGTAAATTCGGGCAAAGCCGACCCGTCGTCTTTGGGTGTTACAGCAACCGATGCACGCACCGTAAAAATTACCCTACAGTACGAGGATGAAAACTTCCTTTCCACCCTTGCGACATCGGTGGCGATGCCCTGTAATGAGGGATTTTTCTATGATTGCGTCGGTAAATACGGTCTTGAAAGCCGATATATTATCGCCAACGGCTCGTACTCAATACGCAAGTGGGCAAAGGACGATAACTTCGGTATCCGCCTCTACGACAACGAAAAATACAACGGTGACTTTGTGGCAGAAAATGCGGCGGTGTATCTATCCTGCCGAAAGGACAAAAAGGCGGCTGAACTTCTTTCTGCTTCAAAGGTCGATATGGCGTTTTTAAAAAGTGAGGATATCGGCTCGGTCGACGGTAACAAGGTCGATATTGTCACAGTACCGAATATCTGCTGGGTTATGACAATCGGTAAAGGGTATGATGCCAATGTCAGGCGCGCTTTTGCAAAACTTATCGCACCCGATGTCTACAGTGCGGCACTGCCTGACGGGTTTAGGGCTGCAACCACTATATATCCCGATATTGTCGCGGCTGACGGCACCGAAAATGTCGGCATTACTGCTTACGATGTTGACGGCGCAAAGGAACTCTTTTCTGCTGCCGTTAAAAAGATGGATAACAAGCGGCTGCCGTCATCGGTTATGACATACCAAAATTCTGATTTGATTAAGGGTGCGGTGACGAGCATTGTTGGTCATTGGCAACAAAATTTAAGCGCGTTTATAAATATTGTGCCGTCCGATAATGGCAATCTTCAGTCTGAACTTAACAGTAAATCGTTGCAGTTTGCCGTTTTCCCCATAAAGGCTTATAACAGCGATGTTTCTGAATATCTGCTTGGGTTCGGTATAAATTCAGATGATGCGGCAAGTTCGCAGAAAAAACTGCTTGCCGATAATACCTTGATTCCCATCGCCTTTGAAAATACCAACATCGGCTTTTCAAAGGAACTTCAAAGCCTTGTTTCGACCGACGGTAACGGGTATATTGACTTCTCCTTTATTATAAAGAAAGGTTAACCTATGAAAAATCTTTTGCTTTTTATAAAAAAACTTAACATCAGAAACTTTCTTCTGCTTACCGTTGCGGGCGTTATAAACGCTTTTGGTGTAACGGTGTTTTTGGCACCCGTTAAACTTTACGACAGCGGTATTTCTGGCACATCAATGTTGCTTTCGCAAATTACCCCCGATTGGGCAACACTCTCCATTTTTTTGCTTGTGCTGAACATTCCTTTATTTCTTTACGGACTTAAACGGCAGGGTGCGGTATTTACGGTCTATGCCGTCTATACGGTAACAATTTACTCGGTTGCGGCGTGGCTTATTACCGATGTGTTACCAATTGATGTCAGTATCGCATCACCGCTTGCGGGTAATGACCTGCTTTTGTGCGCGATTTTCGGCGGTTTGATTTCGGGTGTAGGAAGCGGTCTTGCAATCCGATTTGGCGGCGCTATGGACGGCATCGAGGTTATGTCGGTTATTTTTGCAAAGCGACTTGGTATAACCGTTGGAACCTTTGTTATGATATATAATGTTGCGTTATATGTTATTTGCGGTATTGTTATTAAAAGTTGGATTTTACCGCTTTATTCCATAGTTACATATGGCGCGGCGCTTAAAACGGTTGACTTTATTGTCGAGGGTCTTGACCGTGAAAAGGCGGCGACCATAATCACCGTAAAACCCCGTCGAATCAGCGAAGAACTTATGAACGAGTTTGAGTGTGGCATTACCATTATGGAGGCACGCGGCGGATATTCGGGCGAGCCGAGGAGTATGCTGTATTTCGTCACCAACCGATTCCAGATTTCAAAAATGAAAAACATCGTACACGAAATTGACCCAAATGCGTATATATCAATAACCGAGGTTGCCGATGTGTTCAGGGCGAATCTTAACAAATAAAAAAATCAATGCGCCGATACTGTCGGCGCTTTTGTTATGCTTATTTAGTTATAAGAAAATACCCAAAAACGACGATACCTAGCACTATACGGTACCAACCGAAAGCCTTGAAGTCGTGTTTTCTGATGTAGGAAAGCAAGAACTTGATGGCAAGCACCGAAACGATAAAGGCAACGATACTGCCGACAGCAAGGATAACAAGTTCATCGCTTGTAAATGCGCCGCCGTCAAGGAAAAACTTTAAAAGTTTTATGGCGCTTGCACCAAACATTGCGGGGATAGAAAGGAAGAATGAAAACTCTGCCGCCGCCGTTCTGCCGAGCCCTAAAAGGGTGGCGCCCAGAATGGTACTGCCGCTTCGGGAGGTACCTGGGATTAGTGCAAGACACTGAATCATACCGATGAAAAGTGCGGTAAGATAGGGAAGACTGTCAACGCTTTTTATCTTTTCACGCCTGTTCATACTCTCGATAACTATAAACAAAATGCCGTAGATTATAAGTGTTGACGCCACGACATAAGCGCGTATATCGCCGGTAAGCAACTCGTCAATCTGGTCGTCGAAAACAAGTCCTAAAATCGCGGCGGGTATGCTTGCAATCAGTATTTTAACCCACAAAAGAATCTTGTCAACATATATGTAGTTGTTGCAAAGCCGTTTTATGCCGCCGACCGAGCCGCTTTCGGATTTGAAAAAAGGCTCAACCGTTGTAGATTTCAGGTGAAACGGCCAGATTTTCGACCAGAACATTATAACAACGGCAAGGATTGCACCAAGTTGAATCACGACAAGGAAGATATCAAGAAATTCCGAACGGACATCGAGGGGAAAAAGTTCGTCCACTAAAATCATATGTCCCGTACTGCTTATGGGCAACCACTCGGTAATGCCCTCGACAATACCGAGCAGTACAGTTTTTAAAAGATTTATAATATCAGGCATAGCACATCACCTCGAAACAAGTTCCCTGTAAAGTCTGATGTACGCACCTGCCGAGGCGCCCCAACTGTTGTCGCACTCCATCGCGCGGCGGCGAAGCGTTGCCCAACCGTCCGTATCGGCATAACCTGCGATTGCGCGCCATACCGTTTCAAGCATATCGTGTGCATTGTAACTCTGGAAAGTAAAGCCGTTGCCAACGCCGTCACCGCTGTCGGAAATTGTGTCGGCAAGACCGCCCGTTTTACGGACAATCGGGACGGTGCCGTAGCGCAGAGCAACCATCTGTGCAAGGCCACAGGGCTCACTAAGACTTGGCATAAGGAAGATATCGGCGCCCGCATAAATACGGTGGGCAAGGCGTTGGTCAAAACCAAGTTTAAGACCGACCTTTTCGGGATATTTTTGCGACATTTCATAGAAGAATGTTTCAAACTCCCATTCGCCCGAACCCAAAATCGCAAACTGAACATCGGCTCTCAAAATGTCCTCAAACACGTGTTTTACAAGGTCGATGCCCTTGTGTTTTACAAGGCGTGTGACAATACCAATGACAGGGACATCGCCGCGCTCGGGCAGACCGAGTTCCTTTTGAAGTTCGGCCTTATTGACCGCCTTACCGCCGACATCATCGGCAGAAAAATTGCGGTAAATCAGCGGGTCGGTTTCGGGGTTGTATACCTCGCAGTCGATTCCGTTTACTATACCCGTCAGTTTGTAGGTAAACTCTTTTAAAATGCTGTCAAGACCGTGAGAATAAAACGGGTCAAGGATTTCACGCGAATAGGTGGGGGAAACGGTGGTGATTTTGTCGGCACACTGTATCGCCGCTTTCATAAGGTTAACACAGCCATCGTACTCGACAAGGCTTTCCCGTCCCTCGGGCAGTCCTAATACATCGGAATACAGTTCGTGACCGTACTTGCCTTGATACTGTATGTTATGAATGGTGTAAACCGTCTTGATATCGCGCCAAGTTTCGTCACCACGGTAAAACTCGTTAAGGTAAACGGGAATCATACCCGTCTGCCAATCGTTGCAGTGAATAATGTCGGGTTTAAATCCGATGTGCGGTATCATTTCAATAACGGCGCGTGAAAAGAACGCAAACCGCTCGGCATCGTCATAGTGACCGTAAAGACCGTCACGCTTAAAGTAATACTGATTGTCAAGCAGATAGTATATTACGCC
>JAZREH010000374.1:0-11104 GCA_045660705.1 Acutalibacteraceae bacterium | reverse complement strand
TTGCGGCGGCGGCGATGTTCCACGACACATCTGAAATAATCACAGGCGATATGCCGACACCCGTAAAATACTGCAACCCCGAAATTAAAAGCGTTTACAAGCAGATTGAGGCAACCGCCGAAAACCGCCTGCTTAATATGCTTCCCGACGATATGCGCGGGGATTTTGTGCCGCTTTACCGTCCCGAAGAAAAGATAAAGAAACTTGTAAAGGCGGCGGACAAGATTTCGGCACTGATAAAGTGTATCGAGGAACTGAATATGGGCAACCGCGAATTTTCGGCGGCACACGCCTCGACACTAAAGGCGATTCACGACCTTGACTGTGCCGAAGCCGAAATTTTCCTTAATGAGTTTATGGAAAGTTTTTCACTAACCCTCGACGAACAGCAATAAAAATGCAAAAAAACTTGATAAATCAGCAGTTTTGTGGTAGAATTTTTTGGTAACTATCTTTTTTAAAACAAGGGAGTAGAGAAAATGACCCTTAAGGAAGAAATAAACCGCCGTCGGACATTTGCGATTATTTCGCACCCCGATGCGGGTAAAACCACGCTCACCGAAAAATTACTCTTATACGGAGGTGCCATACAGACGGCAGGTTCCGTAAAGGGAAAGGCTACCGCAAAGCACGCCGTTTCGGACTGGATGGACCTCGAAAAGCAGAGGGGTATTTCGATTACCTCATCGGTTATGCAGTTTGAGTATGAGGGCTGTTGCATCAATATTCTTGACACCCCCGGACATCAGGACTTTTCGGAGGACACATACAGAACCCTTATGGCGGCCGACAGCGTTGTAATGGTAATTGATGCCGCAAAGGGTATTGAGCCGCAGACAAGAAAACTGTTCAAGGTAACGGCGATGCGCCACATCCCGATTTTTACCTTCATAAACAAACTTGACCGTGAGGCGCGCGACACGTTTGAACTGCTTGACGAACTTGAAAAGGAGTTTGGCATCGGCACCTACCCGATAAACTGGCCGATTGGTTGCGGTGTTAACTTCAAGGGTGTTTTTGACCGCGACCGCCGTCAGATTCTGACATTTAATGAGTTTCACCGCGGTCAGGACCGCCTTTCGGCAATCGAGTGTGACATAACCGACACCGAAAAACTTGACGAACTTATCGGCGAGTATCAGCGTGCCGAACTTGTTGACCAGATTGAACTGCTTGACGGTGCAAGTTTTGATTTTGACCTTGAAAAGGTCAGACGCGGCGAACTGACCCCCGTATTTTTCGGTTCGGCGCTTACCAACTTCGGTGTTGAACCTTTCCTTGAAAACTTTATCAAGATGACGACTCCCCCGCTTGCTCGAAACACACGTGCGGGAAGTGTTGAGCCCGACAGCGAAAACTTCTCGGCGTTTGTATTCAAGATTCAGGCGAATATGAACAAGGCACACCGCGACCGTATGACCTTTATGCGCATATGTTCGGGTAGGTTTGAGCGTGACCGCGAATACTTCCACGTTCAGGGAGGCAAGAGTATGCGCCTTTCACAACCGCAACAGATGATGGCTGACGACCGTCAGATTATAAATGAGGCATACGCGGGCGACATAATCGGTGTCTTCGACCCAGGTATCTTTTCAATCGGCGATACGGTGTGTGACCCGAAAAACAAGGTTGAATTTGAGGGAATCCCCACCTTTGCACCCGAACATTTCTGTATGATTGAACAGGCTGACAGCCTGAAAAGAAAGCAGTTTGTAAAGGGCGTTGAACAAATAGCGCAGGAGGGTGCGATACAGATTTTCCACGAGCCGAATTCGGGTATGGAAAGGGTTATCGTCGGCGTCGTCGGTGTTCTGCAGTTTGAGGTACTTGAATACCGCCTTAAAAACGAGTACAAGGTTGATGTAATACGCCGCGACCTGCCGTTCAGATACATCCGCTGGATACGCAACGAGGGTCTTGATGTAAAGAGTCTTAACCTTACCTCCGACACCAAGTGGGTGCAGGACTTTAAGGGTAACGACCTGCTTATCTTCACAAGCGAGTGGAATATCAACTGGGCAACCGACAAAAACGAAGGTCTTATTTTAGAGGACTTTAATAAAGAATAAAAAATAGGGCTGTTTCAATCGAAACAGCCCGTTTTTTATCCAAGTTCGAGCATTTTATCGATACTCTTTACGGCGGCTTTTCGGGTATCATCCGAAAGTGTTATTTCTTCACCAGCGTCACCCGTAAGGCAGTTATAAACATCGACAAGTGTGGTAAGCCGCATATCCTCACAGATACAGGATTTTGAAAGGGCGTAAAACCGTTTGTCGGGGTGTTCAAACTGCAGATGTTCGACAATGCTATTATCGGTGCCGATTATAAACTCGCGCTTGTCGCTTTTAGCGGCGAAATTCATAATCCCCGTCGTACTTCCCGCATAATCGGCAAGTTCGGTTACCTCTTTTCGTGCCTCGGGATGAACAAGTAACAGTGCGTCGGGGTGCAGTGCCCTTTCACGCCTGACATCCTCTGCCGTAAGGCGCATATGCACAGGACAACCGCCGTTTATAAAATGAAAATTCTTGTCGGGTATCTGCTGTGCAAGCCAGCCGCCGAGATTACAGTCGGGTATAAAAAGTATTTCCTTAAAGTCAAGTTTTTTAACGATTGACAGCGCCGATGCCGATGTAACACAGACATCGCACTCTGCCTTGATTTCGGCGGTTGTATTTATGTATGCAACAACGGCACAGTCGGGGTGCTGACCCTTAAAGGCGCGTATCTGCTCTGCCGTAAACTGCTCTGCCATCGGGCAGGATGCCTGTGGATGGGACAGTATAACCCGCTTTTCGGGGGAAAGCATCTTAACCGTTTCTGCCATAAAACGGACACCGCACATAAGCACCGTCTTTTGCGGTACCGTCTGTGCCTTTTGGCTAAGTGCAAAGGAATCGCCCACAAAATCGGCGATTTCGGTAATTTCGTGTGTCTGATATGCGTGGGCAAGGATACATACATCATTTTGCGCCTTAACCCGCAATATTTCGTCCTGTAATTCTTTAACGCTTAACATCATTATCACCTCAACCATTATATAAGAAAAGTTAAAAGGTGTCAAGACATATATTGACACCTGACAAGACATATGTTAAAATACATACAAATCATATGATTTGAGGGGACCTATGAAAACCGATATACTTATCGTCGGAAGCGGTTGTTCGGGGCTTTACTGCGCGCTGAACCTGCCGACAGACAAAAAAATAACGGTCATAACCAAATCCTGTGCCGAAGAAAGCGATTCTTTCCTTGCACAGGGCGGAATCTGTTTTTTGCGCGACAGAGATGATTTTGAATCATTTTTTGAGGACACGCTGAAAGCGGGACATTTTGAAAACGACCGAAAAAGTGTTGAAATAATGATAAATTCCTCGCCCGAGGTACTTTCCGACCTTTTAGGGTACGGGGTTGATTTCTGCCGCCACGCCGACGGCAGTCTATCCCACACCAAGGAAGGCGGACACAGTAAAAACCGCATCCTTTACCACGATGACCAGACGGGCAAGGAAATAACAAGCAAACTGCTGTCGCGTGCGCTTGAAAGGGATAATATCACACTTCTTGAAAAAACGGTTATGCTTGATATAATCGAGCAGGGCGGCGAATGTGTCGGCGCCGTTATAATGCGCAAAGACGGTGAAATTGAGCCTGTTTTCGCCGATATTACGGTGCTTGCAACGGGCGGAATCGGCGGTCTTTTCAAACATTCGACCAACTTCCGCCACCTTACGGGCGATGCCCTTGCGATTGCAATAAAACACGGTGTCGAACTTCAGAACATCGACTACATACAGATACACCCCACCACATTTTATTCGCCCGACGAGTCTGACCGAAGTTTTCTGATTTCGGAATCGGTACGGGGGGAGGGTGCGAAACTTTACAACAAGAATATGGAAAGGTTTGTCGACGAACTTTTGCCGCGCGACCTACTGACCGCCGAAATCCGCAAGCAGATGGAAAAGGACGGCACCGACTTTGTGTGGGAAGACCTGCGCACCATTCCGCGCTACCGACTTTTAAAACACTTTCCCAACATTGTCGAGCACTGCCGCCAAAAGGGATACGATGTCACCAAAGAGTGCATACCCGTTGTACCCGCACAGCACTATTTTATGGGCGGAATCAAGGTTGACCACCAGAGTGCGACCTCATTAAAGCGGCTTTACGCCATAGGCGAAACCGCCTGCAACGGTGTGCACGGCAAGAATCGTCTTGCAAGCAATTCTCTGCTTGAAAGCCTTGTTTTCGCAAAGCGGGCGGCAAAGGATATGCTATCCTACAAACAGGCACCCGTGCCGCAAAACGCTTTAAATCTTGACGGTTACCGCGACACCGCTGCCCTGCAGCAACAATACAAAAAAATCGTACTTGACGAAATTAACAGGAGGAAAAATGAAAATGTTTGATAACGCAACACTTGTTTTAAAGGTAGACCCGCTTATTAAAATGGCGCTTGAGGAGGACATCACAAGCGAGGATGTATCCACAAACAGCGTTATGCCCAAATACACTTTAGGTGAGGTCGAACTAATCTGCAAAGAGGACGGTATTCTGTGCGGAACACAGGTTTTTGCCCGCGTTTTCACCCTTCTTGACCCCACTACCGAGGTAGTTTTCTTTTCAGAAGACGGTGACAAAATCTTAAAGGGTCAGTTAATCGGAAAGATTCGCGGCGATATCCGCGTTCTGCTTTCGGGCGAACGCACCGCGCTGAATTACCTTCAAAGGATGAGCGGCATTGCCACCTACACAAAGGGCGTTGCCGACCTGCTTGAAGGCACAGATATAAAACTGCTTGACACACGAAAAACTACCCCAAACAACCGAATTTTTGAAAAGTATTCTGTTCGCGTCGGCGGCGGAAACAACCATCGCTACAACCTGTCGGACGGCGTGCTTTTAAAGGATAACCATATCGGTGCCGCGGGCGGAGTCGCAAAGGCGGTACAGATGGCAAAGGAATACGCACCGTTTGTCAGAAAAATCGAGGTCGAGGTTGAAAACCTTAATATGGTGCGCGAGGCAGTCGAGGCGGGTGCCGATATCATAATGCTTGACAATATGACCCATGAACAGCTAAAAGAGGCTATTAAACTCATAGACGGGCGTGCCGAGGTCGAGGTTTCGGGTAATGTAACCCGCGAAAACATCGCAAGACTTTCCGACCTTGGCGTTGACTATATTTCAAGCGGTGCCCTTACACATTCGTCGCCAATCCTTGACCTTTCGCTTAAAAATCTGCACGCTGTATAGGTGGTTATATGGACGCTGTTACACGAAGAAAAGAGATTGTCGAAAGACTTAAATGCGCCGACTCTCCCGTTTCGGCAACCGCACTTGCAGGGCATTTTTCGGTAAGCCGTCAGATAATTGTTCAGGATATTGCTATATTAAGGGCGGCGGGTACCGAAATTTCCTCGCTTGCACGCGGATATGTGTTGCAAATGCCTAAAACCGTAAAGCGCGTTTTTAAGGTATATCACAGCGACGAGGATGTCGAAAAGGAACTTAATACCGTTGTTGATGCGGGCGGTACGGTTGAGGATGTTTTTATCTTTCACAAGTTTTACGGTACGGTGCGCGCTCCGATGGATATAAAATCGCGGCTTAATATAAGGCAGTTTATAAACGATATTACATCGGGGAAATCAAGCCTTTTAAAGAATGTGACTTCGGGGTATCATTACCACACGGTCACCGCCGAAAGCAAAGAAACCCTTGACCTTATCGAAAAGAATTTAAAGGAAAACGGATTTCTTGCCCCGCTTCAGGAATACGAACCCAGCGAAATTAAATAAAAACGCCCCGCGGGGCGTTTTTTGTTTGACACATATTCTTAATTTTGGTATAATTTATAGGTTATGGGAGGTAATATTTATGAAAGTTTGTGTTGTTCAACCCGCTTACTCTTTTGATTATTCAAAATCCGAGGAACTGTTTAACTGGGAAATGGAAACCCTCGACAAATGCGATGACAGTATGGATATCATCGTTTTCCCCGAATATTCAAATGTTCCCGCACTTTCATCCACCAAAGAAGAAATGCTTGAAAGTTACAATAAATACACAAGGCCGCTTTTGAAAAAGGCTGCCGAAACGGCAAAGCGCTGTAATGCCACCCTTTTTATCTGCTGTGCTTATGAAACCGAAAACGGTCTTCGCAATACCATTGTTGGCTTTGATAAAAACGGAAACGAGGCAGGTCATTACTATAAACAGCACCTTGTCAGGTCCGAAATGTACAAATATGAACTTGACAAGGAATACACATGGGATTACTCGGCACCGACAATCATCGAAATTGACGGTGTGCGCTACGGTTTTCTTGTCTGCTACGATTTCTATTTTTACGAGATGTTTGCAAACATTGCGGGTTTCAACCCCGATATGATAATCGGCTGTTCACATCAGCGAAGCGATACCCACGATGCACTCCGTATGATGACAAAATTCTGCGCCTATAACTGCAACGCATATATTGCGCGTTCGTCGGTAAGTCTGGGTGAAGACTCGCCCGTCGGCGGCACCAGTATGATTGTGGCACCCGACGGCACTATACTTGCCGATATGTGCAACGATGTCGGTTTTGTTACGGCAGAACTTGACCCCCACAAACGCCACCTTAAACCCGCGGGCTTTGGCAACCCGCCCGCAACACACCACAGTTATATCGAGGACGGCCGCAGACCGTGGAAATACCGCCCTGCGGGAAGTGCTATTGTCCGTCACAATGCGATTATGCCCTATCCGCGCATTTGTGCGCACCGCGGTTTTAACACCGTCGCCCCCGAAAACAGTCTGCCCGCTTTCGGCGCGGCAATCGCCCTTGGTGCCGAGGAAATTGAGTTTGACCTGTGGGCAACAAAGGACGGCGAAATCGTTTCCCTCCACGACAACCGACTTGACCGCGTATCCGACGGTACGGGTTTTGTATGGGACTACACATACGAGGAACTGCTGAAATTCGACTTCGGCTCAAAATACAGTGAGCAGTATAAGGGTCTTAAAATACTTAAATTTGAGGAAATCCTTAAAAAGTTTGCCTGCCACGCCGTTATGAATGTTCACATAAAGTCACCCGATGACACAAATCCTCTGCCCGAAGAAACACTTAAAAAGATTATTGCTTTAATCAGGCAGTACGACTGTGAAAAATACTGTTACTTTATGACGGGCAACCCCGCGCTTTTAAACCAGTTATATGAACTTGCACCCGATATTGAAAGGTGTGCAGGTGCAACGGGCGACCCGTACGAGGATTTGGTTGACAAGGCGCTTACATACGGTTGCAGTAAAATCCAACTTTTCAAACCCCACTTCGGTAAAAATCCGCCCGATTATATCGAAAAAGCGGTTGAAAAGGCGCACAAAAACGGTATTCGTGTAAATATTTTCTGGTCCGACGACCCCGAAGAAACCAAAAAATATATTGATATGGGTATTGATACGGTGCTTTCAAACGACTATCAGCGAAACGCCGCTGTTATTAAAGAGGTATAAAAGAATGATACTTGACAACATTAAGTTCTGTGACACATATAATTCTCTACACAAGGATTTTAAACTTGTGTTTGACTTTATTAAAACAATAGATAAGGATTCGCCGCGCGAAAAAACGGTGCTTTCAGAAAATGTATGGGCAACGGTTTCTTCGTATGATAAAACCCCCGCACGCGAGGAAAATCTTTTTGAGGCACACAGGGATTATATCGACATTCAGTATGTTGTTTCGGGGCGTGAAAAAATGGGGTTTGCCACAATCGGCAACAACCCCGTCGCACGCGAATACGACAGCGAAAACGATTATGAACTGTTTTCGGGTGACGGCAAATATACCGAACTTTCGGCGGGCGATTTCTATATCCTTTATCCGCAGGACCTGCATCTGCCCATCTTTGAAAAAATCGGTGACGGTGAACTTGTAAGGGTTGTCGCCAAGATAAAAATTTAAAAACTGGTGAAGCAAATGATTTTCAAATCAAAAACAGGTGCGTTTGACTACCTTATTTTAGGGCTTGGAAACCCAGGTCTTCAATATGAAAAGACCCGACACAACGCGGGGTTTATGGCGATTGACCGAATTGCTGCTAAATTCGGTTGCGAATTCAACAAAAACCGCCACGAAGCGCTTTTCGGGGAATGCAGTATTGCAGGACACCGCGTAATCCTTGCAAAGCCCCAGACCTATATGAATAATTCAGGCTCTGCGACAGTAAAACTTTCATCCTTTTACAAAATACCGCTTGATAAAATCATCGTTTTGTTTGACGATGTTTCGCTTGAAACGGGAAAACTGCGTATACGACCGAAAGGCAGTGACGGCGGACACCGCGGTATGCGTGACATTATTGAACTTACCGGCACAGACGGGATTGCACGCATAAAAATCGGTGTCGGCTCAAAACCCCACCCCGACTACGATATGAAAGACTGGGTGCTTGGAAAATTTAGTGCCGACGACCAGAAAATTCTGGATGCCGCACTCGATAGGTCAGCAAAAGCGGTAGAGGAAATTATTTCGAAAGGCACCGCTTCGGCGATGAACAAATTTAACGGATGAACTATTTAACCGATATATTATCGCGCGACGGTGACTATTCGCGGCTTGTTGACGCTATTGACAAGGGTCGTCTGCCGCTTGCGGCAAGCGGACTATCCCAGATACACAAGGCGGTCATATCGGCATCGCTTTTCAGGCACAGGCAGAAAAAAGTGCTTATAATAACCCACGACGAGGCGTCGGCTGTCGGTATCCGCGACGACCTTGCCTCACTTGGGGTGAATGCCGCACATCTTCCGTCGCGTGACTATAACCTGACCCGACTGTCGGGTTATTCAAGAGAATATGAGCATCTTCGTGCAGACACCCTGTCAGGACTTCTTGACGGGGCTTTTGACGTGCTTGTTTTGTCGGTTGATTCCTGTATACAGTACACCGTACCGCCCGACATCCTTAAAAAATACCGCTTTGAGATATTCGGGGGCGGTACCGTAAACACCGATACCCTTTGCGAAGAACTTGTAGGTGCGGGTTACTCCCGTTGTGAACTTACCGAGGGTAAGGGGCAGTTTTCGGTGCGCGGCGGCATTATTGATATCTTCCCGACAGGACTTTCCTCCCCTGTAAGAATCGAACTTTGGGGTGACGAGGTTGACAGTATCAGCCTGTTTGACCCGCTGACCCAGCGGCGTACCGACATCCTCGAAAGCGTAAAAATCGCACCCGCGTGCGAACTGCCATTCGACCAAAACCGCCTTAAAACCGAACTGTCGGATTATATTAAAACCGCAAAGAAGTTAAGCGACCCACAGCGCACACAGATAGAGTGCGATTTAGCGGCGCTTGACGGCGGAGTAAGTCTTTGTGCCGACCCGTATATCCCGTTTTTATACGAAAAGGCAGGTACGGTATTTGACTATATGCCCGATGCACAGATAGTTGTGTGCGAATCGGGAAATATTGCGGAGAGGTTTAAAAATATCCTCTGGCAACAGTCGGAGGATGTTAAAAATCTTCTTGAAAACGGTATGCTTTCACAGGCGACCGCCAAACTTTGGCTTGATAAGGGCGAATTTTATACCGCCGTTCAAAAAGCCGCTTTTCTTGAAAACTTTCCGCGCTCGCTTTACGAAAATCAACCGCGCGAACTTATAAACTTTGACTGGAAACGCTCTACCCCGTGGAGTGGCGATGTCGGTGTGCTTTGCGAAGACATCAACTATATCACCGCACAGGGCGGAAACGCCGTAATTCTTGCGGGCGAGCAAAAAGCCGCCGAGGTACTCTGCCGCGAACTTTGCGAAAAGGGCATTGATGCGGTATTTACCGATGCGCCCGACCTTTTGATTGAGGGGCGCGTATATGTAACAAGGGGCGGTCTTTCGGGCGGTATCGAACTGCCAAAACTTAAATTTCTGCTTGTCACCCACCGCTTTATCGCCGCCGACACAAAACACCGCCGAAAGCGTCCTAAAAACTCAAAGGAAATCGGCTCGCTTGACGAACTTAAACGCGGTGATTATGTCGTTCACACCACCCACGGTATCGGCATTTTCGACGGCATAAACCGAATATCAAACGACGGCATAACAAAGGACTATCTGAAAATCAGATACAAGGGCACCGATGTTCTGTATGTGCCCGTAACGCAACTTGATTTGGTATCAAAATATATCGGCGCCTCGACCGAGGACGGTGGGATTAAACTCAACCGTCTGGGCGGTGCAGACTGGCAACGCACCCGAAACCGTGTGCGTGCGGCGGTTAAAAATATGGCAAAGCAACTTACTGCACTTTACGCCAAACGAATGGCAACCAAGGGTTACGCCTTTTCGCCCGATACCGACCTGCAAAACAGTTTTGAACGCCGTTTCGAGTACGAGGAAACCGATGACCAACTTCGCTGTATAAACGAAATAAAGCGTGATATGGAGCGCAATATACCTATGGACCGTCTGCTTTGCGGTGATGTCGGATTCGGCAAGACCGAGGTTGCTCTGCGCGCGGCGTTCAAGTGTATAGGCGAGGGCAAACAGTGTGCTCTGCTTGTCCCCACAACAATACTTGCAATGCAACACTTTAATACCGTTATGCGCCGTTTCGGTGATATGCCCGTTACGGTTAAACTCTTGTCGCGTTTTGTCACACCCAAACAGCAAGAAAAAATTATCGCCGATTTAAAGCGTGGCAGGGTCGATATGGTAATCGGTACCCACCGACTGATTTCAAAGGATGTCGAATTCAAGGATATCGGTCTTGTAATCATCGATGAAGAACAGCGTTTCGGTGTTGCACAGAAAGAACGGCTTAAGGAGTTGTACCCTTATGTCGATATTCTCACCTTAAGCGCAACACCCATACCGCGTACTTTAAATATGGCTATGACAGGGCTTCGCGATATGTCGGTAATTGAGGAGGCGCCGGGTGACCGTCACCCCGTTCAAACCTATGTTTTAGAGCAGGACGACGGAGTCTTGGGGGAGGCTATTAGCCGTGAACTGCGCCGTGGCGGTCAGGTATATTATCTACACAACAGGGTAGAAAGCATTGAATCTGTGGCGTTGCGACTAAAGATGCGTTTCCCCGATGCCG
>JAZREH010000373.1:0-3384 GCA_045660705.1 Acutalibacteraceae bacterium | reverse complement strand
ATCCATACCGTGTATAATAAGACCGACGCTAAGACCCATAAAGCGGTATATTTTACCCATCCATTCCGAGTCGCGCTTTGCAAGATAGTCATTTACCGTAACGATGTGAACACCGTCGCCCGAAAGCGCATTAAGATATGCAGGCAGGGTCGCAACAAGCGTTTTACCCTCACCTGTGCGCATTTCGCTTATACGGCCTTGATGAAGAATTATACCGCCCAGAATCTGTACGGGGAAATGGCGCATACCGAGCACCCTGTCACCCGCCTCGCGACAGGCGGCAAAGGCTTCGGGTAGAATATCGTCAAGCGTTTCGCCGTTTTTAAGGCGCTCTTTAAATTCATCGGTCTTTGCACGCAAATCATCATCCGAAAGTGCGCGGTATTCCTCCTCAAGGTCAAGCACACGCTGCTGCAGCGGCATAATCCGTTTAAGTTCTTTTTCGCTGTAGTTTCCAAATAATTTTTTAAGTAATCCCATAAGTTACCTCACATTTAATTAAGAGAATATACATTGTTTTTTGCGGTAAGTCCCGCCGTATGCGAAACATTACCGTCTGTTGTTATAAAAATTGCCTCTGTATCGGCAGTATTGTCAATCAGTTCTTTTGCCTTATTATATCCAAGCAGTATACAAACGGTAGAAAGCGCATCACAGTCGGCACCGTTTTTGCCGATTACTGTAGCCGAAACAAGGTCGGTTTTAACGCCGTATCCTGTTTTAGGGTCGAGTATGTGATGATATTTCTCGCCATCCTTTTCGATATAGCGTTCATAGGTTCCCGAAGTGACAACGCTGTATCCGTCGCCCACAAGTATCTGTGAAACGGTCTGTTCGCCCGAAAAAGGCTTTTTAATACCGATTCGGCGTTCTTTTTCACCAAAAACCGCAATATTACCGCCAAGGTTTACAATGCCGTTTGTGGCACCTTTTTCGGTCAGAAAATCGCGGAGTTTATCAGCGATATAACCCTTTGCAATAGCACCAAGGTCAATTTTTGCGCCGTTTGTATTGACAAGGTTGCCGTCAACCGATACACTGTGATAGTCAACACTGCGAAGTGCGGCGGCAATTTCATTACGGTCGGGTACGATATCGCCGTTAAAATCCCACAACATACTGACAGGCGCGATTGTAATATCAAAAGCCCCGTTTGTAAGTTCCGAATAATAAAGTGAACGCTTCACCAGATAAGATGTATCTTCAGAAACCTTTACGGCATCGTTTGAAGCGTTAATTTTAAACACATCACTGTTCTTATCGGTGCGGCTTAAAATCTTTTCATACTGCGCGCAAAGTTCAAACGCTTCCTCAAGCGTTTTATCATCACAGTCTGCCTGAAGCGACACAATGGTATCAAGCAAAAGGCGAGTTTCCTTATTTTCTGCCCCATCGTTACAGGCGCAAAGTGCGAGCAGAACAAACAATAAATTAAGCGATAAAAATTTTCTCATAAAAAGTATTATACAATATCTTTTAATTTTTGTAAAGATATGTTATTATTAAAATACAAAATAAATGGTGGTGCAATCTGCTTGCTTAAAAAAAATGATATAATTCTTATGATTTCAATCGTTTTTACAGCCGTTTTAGTTATGTTTTTGGTGTTTATTGTTCCAAGCGGTAGCGCCAAAACCGTAACAGTAAAACAGAATAACGAAACTGTGTATACGGGTGCTTTAAAAGAAAACGGTGAAATCAAACTTTCGGGAAACACGGTAGTTATCAAAGATGGCCAAGTATATATGCTTCGTGCCGACTGTAAAAATCAAATCTGTGTAAAACACAAAAAAATATCAAAGAACGGAGAAAGTATCGTATGCTTACCAAACAAGGTAACGGTAGAAATCGGCAAATAGTCAGAGTTTGCAAACTCGCTCTGCTTACCGCAATGTGTATGGTTTTTGGATTTATAGAATCACAAATCCCAACGATGGCAATCGCCCCAGGGGTTAAAATAGGTCTTTCAAATGCCGTTGCCCTTATTTTGATAACAAAAAACGACTTCAAGGGTGCCGTTTTGGTTAACACTGCAAGAATCTTGCTATCTGCCTTACTTTTCGGCTCGCCCTTTTCTCTGCTTTTTTCGATAGTGGCGGGGTTAGGCTCAATTTGTATATCTGGACTTATGAATAAATCGCGACTGTTTGGTACTGTTGGAATATCGGTTGCAGGTGCTACCGCGCACAATATCATACAACTTGCAGTAGCATTCTTTGTCGCAGGGCGCGGCGTACTGTATTACACCCCTGTTTTATTGATGTCGGGTGCTGTATGCGGCTTTTTAGTAGGTACCGTATGCCAAAAAATTGCAAAAAGATTAAAATAATGTAAAAAAGTGTTGCAATATTGATTTTGTTGTGTTATAATACTCAGGCTGCCATATTATGGGCAGTAATATATTACACACATTCCGTTTGATGTCGGTCAGGTGTTGTCTTGGCGTTTCCCCTTGCGAACACGGGAATGCTAACAGACAAATTCCGCAGCGATAAACGGGATGGAGGTTAAACCTCAGGAGGAAAAAATTATGGCTATTGTATCCATGAAACAACTTCTTGAAGCAGGTGTTCATTTTGGACATCAGACAAGACGTTGGAACCCCAAGATGGCTCAGTATATTTATACCGAGCGTAACGGCATCTACATCATCGACCTTCAGCAGACCGTTAAGAAACTCAACGATGCATATCTGTTCGCACGTGACATCGTTGCAAACGGCGGCGACATCCTGTTTGTAGGTACCAAAAAGCAGGCTCAGGATTCCGTTAAGGAAGAAGCAGAGCGTTGCGGTATGCCCTATGTCAACGCACGTTGGCTCGGCGGTATGCTCACCAACTTCACCACCATTCGCACAAGAATTGCCCGTCTTAACCAGCTCCGCACTATGCGTGACGACGGCACATTTGAACTTCTCCCCAAAAAGGAAGTTATCAAGTTAAACCTTGAAATTGAAAAACTTGAAAAGTTTATGGGCGGTATCCAGAATATGAATAAGATTCCCGGCGCCCTCTTCATCGTTGACCCCCGCAAGGAAAGAATCGCTGTTGCTGAGGCAAAGAAACTTGGCATTCCGATTATTGCTATCGTTGATACTAACTGCGACCCCGACGAAATCGATGCCGTTATCCCCGGTAACGATGACGCTATCCGTGCTGTTAAACTGATTGCTGAAACTATCGCTTCCGCTGTTATCGAGGCAAATCAGGGTGACGACCTCGGTTCTGCAGCCGAAGAGGTTGAGGAAACCGAAACTGAAGTTAGCGAAGAAGTCGCTGAATAATTTGTATACACCACTTTACAGGAGGAAATAAATATGGCTTTTACAGCAAAAGACGTTCAGGCTTTGAGAGAAAAGACCGGAAGTCGGAGGCCAAGCGGTCT
>JAZREH010000372.1:0-4136 GCA_045660705.1 Acutalibacteraceae bacterium | reverse complement strand
TAAGGAATCAGAGGTAGCGCAGATGATTTGCGCACTTGAGGAGGCAATTCATAAATGATTGAAATAGTTGAGTCTTCGCTCTGTTCAAGGGCGCAACTGCTTGAGCGTACACTGCCCGAATCCCCTGCGGTTGACGCGGCGGTTAAAGAGATAATTGATAATGTTGTAAATAACGGGGACAAAGCACTTTTTGAGTATGCTAAAAAATTCGACGGTGCCGACCTTTCTGTACTTGAAGTTACCCGCGACGAGATTGATGCGGCGTGGGAAAACATTGATGACGACTTTAAGGTTACCCTTAAAAAGGCATCACAGAATATCGAAAACTTCCACCGTATGCAACTTCGCGAAGGATTCCAAAAGGACTATGGCGACGGGCGTATTGTCGGACAGCGGATACTTCCGCTCGAAAGGGTTGGTATCTATGTACCAGGCGGTACTGCAAGTTATCCAAGCACCGTTTTAATGAACGCCGTACCTGCAAAGATTGCGGGTGTCGGCGAGATTATAATGGTAACACCGCCCTCAAAGGACGGTAAAATAAAGGATGAGATTCTTGCCGCGGCACGCCTTGCGGGTGTTGACCGTATATTCAAAATCGGCGGTGCGGGTGCCGTTGCGGCGCTTGCCTACGGTACCGAAAGCGTGCCCGCAGTTGATAAAATCGTGGGTCCCGGTAATGTGTTTGTTGCAACTGCAAAGCGTATGGTATTCGGTAAGGTTGCGATTGATATGGTTGCGGGACCGAGTGAGATTTTGGTGGTTGCCGACGGTAGCAGCAATCCCCGTTTTGTTGCCGCCGACCTTTTATCGCAGGCTGAACACGACAAACTTGCCTCTGCTGTACTTGTTACCGACAGTATGGAACTTGCACAGGCGGTAAGCGAGCAACTTGAAATACAGATACCAAAACTTCCCCGAAGTGAAATCGCGCGTACAAGTATCGACAACAACGGTAAGATAATTGTTGTTTCGGATATTGCAGAGGCGATTTCGATTTCCAACGAATATGCGCCCGAACATCTTGAACTCTGCCTTGATGAGCCTATGAAGTGGCTTTCACAGGTCAAAAACGCGGGCAGCGTTTTCCTTGGCAGATACTGTCCCGAAGCGTTGGGCGATTATTTTGCAGGACCCAACCATACACTTCCCACAAGCGGTACCGCAAGGTTTGCGTGTCCGCTTGGCGTTGACGATTTTGTCAAGCGTTCAAGTTATATCTATTATACCGAGGAGGCACTCTGTGCTGACGGTCGCCGCATAGTCGACTTTGCCGAGCGCGAGGGTCTTTCGGCACACGGTAGAAGTGTCAGTATAAGAATGGAAGGCCGCGATAAGTAATGAGCCGTTTTTTAAACCAAAGACTGTCGGTTTTGTCACCCTATACACCGGGGGAACAGCCGCAGGATAAAAAGTACATAAAACTTAATACCAATGAGTCGCCGTTTCCACCCTCGCCTGAGGTTATCAGTGCACTGAACAGGCGCCAAAGCAGTGATTTGCGCCTTTATTCCGACCCCGACCTTAAAAGGCTTGTGCGGGCGATTGCAAATCATTTTGTTGTGGGCGAGGATATGGTTTTCTGCTCTAACGGCAGTGACGAGGTTTTAAGTTTTGCTTTCCTCGCGTGGGGAACAGGCGGTGTGTCTTTCCCCGATATAACCTACGGCTTTTACCCCGTTTTTGCCGACCTTTACGGACTTGAAAGCAAAATTGTACCGCTTTGTGACGATTTTAGTATAAACCCCGACGATTATATTAACAGCGGTAAAATGACGGTAATTGCCAATCCCAATGCACCGACGGGTCTTTATATGGGGCTTGACGACATCGAAAAAATCGTTAAATCAAACCCCGACAATGTGGTTATAATTGACGAGGCGTATATTGATTTTGGCGGCGAAACAGCACTCCCGCTAATAGAAGATTATGACAATCTCCTGATTGTACGCACCTTTTCAAAGTCGCGCCAACTTGCGGGTGCGCGGCTTGGGTTTGCGCTGGGTAATCCTGAACTGATTGCCGACCTTAACCGCATTAAGTTTAGTTTTAATCCCTACAATGTAAACCGACTGACCGCCGTTGCGGGTGAGCGCTCGGTTATGGATAACGAATACTTTGAGCATACACGAAAAAAGATAATCGAAAACCGTAATTTCCTTACAAACGGACTTAAAGAGGCGGGTTTTGAGGTGCTTGACAGCAAGGCAAACTTTGTCTTTGCAAGGCGTGACGGTCTTGAGGGGGAGGCTTACTATTCCTCCCTTAAAGAAAAGGGAATACTTGTGCGCCACTTTAAAAACGAGCGCATAAAGGACTTCGTCAGAATAACAATAGGGCAAAAAAGCGATATGAAGAAATTACTTGCAGCCACAAAATGTATTTTGGAGGAAAAGGGACTATGAGAGAGGCAACAATCGAAAGAAACACAGGCGAAACCCGTATAAAACTCAATCTTTCGCTTGACGGAAACGGCATATACAATGTTGATACGGGTTGCGGATTCTTAAATCATATGCTTGAACTTTTTGCACGCCACGGCGGTTTTGACCTTACGGTTAAATGCGACGGCGATACCGAGGTCGACTTTCATCATACTGCTGAAGATGTCGGCATCGTGCTTGGTTCTGCCATAAAGCAGGCACTTGGCGATTGCAGGGGAATCACCCGCTATGGCAGTTTCTTGCTTCCTATGGACGAAAGTCTTGTGCTTTGCGCACTTGATATTTCGGGACGCGGTATGCTGGTTTACGGTCTTGATATTCCTGCCCATAAGGTGGGCGATTTTGACACCGAACTTTGTGAGGAGTTTTTTGTTGCGCTTTGCCGAAATGCGGGAATTACTCTGCATATAAAACAACTTGACGGTAAAAACAGTCACCACATAATTGAGGCGGCGTTCAAGGGCTTTGCGCGTGCCCTTAAAACGGCGGTGGCGATTGACGGCGAAAACGCCGACAGAATACCAAGCACTAAAGGGGTTCTTTAAGTGAACGGATATACAGCGATAATTGACTATGGCGTGGGCAATCTTTTCAGCCTTAAATCAAGCCTTGCCGCAATCGGTGAGGAGGCGGTCGTGACAAACGATCCGCAGGTTTTAAAGGATGCCGCGCGCATAATACTTCCAGGTGTCGGCGCGTTTGCCGATGCCGCAAAGAAACTTCGCGATACAGGGCTTGTCGACCTTATAAAGGAAATGGCACAGGAAAAACCCCTGCTTGGCATATGCCTTGGAATGCAGATGCTGTTTGAAAAAGGTTATGAGTTTGGCGAATCGGAAGGCCTTGGGCTGATTCCGGGTTGTGTGCAGTTAATTGACGGTGGTGGACTTAAAATTCCGCATATGGGATGGAATGATTTGACCGTACTGCATGATTGTGCATTGAGCACTGATGTGCACGATGGGGACTATGTATACTATGTACATTCTTATCGCGCCGAAACTAGTGATGACTATATTAGCTGTTATACTATGTACAACGAAAAAATACCCGGTCTGGTATATTGTAATAATGTTTATGGTGCCCAATTCCATCCAGAAAAAAGTGGACAGGTGGGCATGCAGATTCTGAAAAATTTTGCAAAGTTGGTGATGAAATGATTATTTTACCGGCAATTGATATCAAAGATGGCAAATGTGTGCGTCTTCGCAAAGGTGAATTTGATACAGCAGAACAGGTAGCGGCAAGCCCTTATGAAACTGCCGATGGGTTTCGCAAAGCAGGTGCAGATTGGATTCATATGGTGGATTTAGACGGCGCTAAAGATGCACGCCCAATCAATGCAGATATTTTTTGTAAAGTGGCAGCGGAAAGTGGACTGAAAGTAGAATTAGGTGGCGGTATTCGCAGCATGAATACCATTGAATACTATCTTGAACGTGGCATTGAACGGGTGATTTTGGGTTCTGTAGCTGTAAAAAATCCTGCATTGGTAAAAGATGCAGTACGTCATTTCGGCTCTCGCATTGCAGTGGGCATTGATGCTAAAAATGAATTGGTAGCCACCGAAGGTTGGTTAGATACCAGTGATGTGCATTATATTGAAATGGCAAAAATGATGGAATCTGTAGGGGTAGAGACCATCATCTACACCGATATTTCAAAAGATGGCATGCTTTCTGGTGTTAACGG
>JAZREH010000371.1:0-4098 GCA_045660705.1 Acutalibacteraceae bacterium | reverse complement strand
AATATTTCGCATCCATGCAGTAAATATTTACTGGAATACATTATACTTCATATCCTGCAAAATGTCAATAAATTCGACAATACTTTTCAATTTATATTCATCAAACTCTTATTCTCTGTAACCTGACAACAACTTATACTTTGCATTCCATAGCTTTTCTGACAAATCCACGTAATATTTATGGGGATTTTCAAAACGCTTAACCTCATCCCAGATAGTGTCAAGCTGTTGTTCACAATATTTGCGTATATCGGTTAATTCAGGAGATTTATATACACATTTTCCCTTTGCAAAAATCGGTACTTGCAGTTCAACAGCTGTAAAATCTGATATTTTTTTACGCTTCCATGTATGTTCAGGGTCAAATATCTCGTATTCTTCGGAGCTTTCAATTTTTTCGCCTGCAAGGGTAATCACATCAGCTATGGCTTTTCCTGTTTCATTGGCAAAAAGCCTGTACACCTTTTTGAAACAAGGGTTTGTTATTTTTGCAACATTTTCGCTGACCTTTATTTTTGGAATAATTTCTCCGTCTCTTTCCATTGCAACCAGCTTGTACACACCGCCGAAAACAGGCTCAGATTTTGACGTGATAAGTCTTTCGCCAACACCAAAAGAGCTTACGCAAGCACCCTGCTTCAGAATATCACGGATAATATGCTCATCAAGGGAATTGGAAATCACAATTCCAACATCCTCGTATCCTGCATCGTCAAGCATCATTCTTGTCTTTTTTGAAAGATAGGTTATGTCACCGCTGTCAATTCTGACGCCCTTTGGACGTTTTCCCATGGGCTTCAGAACTTCATCAAAAACTTTTATGGCGTTTGGCACACCCGAATTCAGAACATTATATGTGTCAACAAGCAACATACAACTGTCGGGATATTTTTCGGCATATGTCCTAAATGCAGTATATTCATCGTCAAAAAGTTGAACCCAACTGTGTGCCATCGTGCCCGATGCCGGAACGCCGAAATCCTTTGCAGTCTTAACATCCGATGTGCCTACACATCCGCCGATTATAGCGGCACGCGCACCGTAGTACGCCGCATCGGTTCCCTGTGCACGGCGCGCTCCGAATTCCATAACGGGTCTGCCGTCTGCCGCGCGCACGATACGGTTTGCCTTTGTGGCGATAAGCGACTGATGGTTTATAGTAAGCAGCAACATCGTTTCGATTATCATTGCCTGCATTGCGGGGCCTCTTACCGTAACAATCGGCTCGTGCGGGAATATAGGGGTGCCCTCGGGCACCGCCCACACATCACATGTGAATCTGAAATCGGCAAGCCAGTCTAAAAAGTCTTTTGAAAAGAGGTTGAGCGATGCAAGATACTCGATATCGTCATCGTCGAAATGCAGATTTTCAATATATTCGATAAGTTGCTCGATACCCGCCATAATGGCATAGCCGCCCTCGTCGGGAACGCGACGGAAAAACATATCAAAATATGTTACTGTATCACGCATATCGCTTGTAAAAATGCCGTTTGCCATTGTAAGTTCATACAGGTCCATCAGCATTGTCAGATTTCGTTTTGCCTCTTTCACTTTTTCCTCCTACATTTTTTCGGGCGCGTCTATATTAAGAAGCGTCAGAACATTCTTGATAACGGTACCCGTCGCGGCACAAAGCGCAAGCCTTGCCTGAAGCAGGTCTTCCTCCTCGCCCTTAACGCGGCATACCGAATAAAATTTATGGAACTTTGTAGCAAGTTCGCTGACGTAGTGGGTCATTTTGGCAGGGTCGTATGTTTTTGCCGACAGTACGATTTCATCGGTAAGTGCGGCAATATGAAGTATAAGGTCGCGCTCCTCAGCCGTTTTGAGGAGTGCAAGTTCCTCGGCGGTACAATTACGGCGCACAATGCCCTCTGCCGAAAGATTGCGGATAATACTGCATATACGGGCATAGGCGTACTGAACATAATAAACGGGGTTACTGTTAGATTCGGAAACCGCAAGGTCAAGGTCGAAGTCAAAATGACTGTTCGGCTCCCTCAAATTAAAGAAGAATCGTGCGGCATCAATCGGCACCTCTTCAAGCAGGGTAACAAGCGTAATCGCCTTACCCGAACGCTTTGAAGCCTTGATTACCTCGCCACCGCGTACAAGACGCACCATCTGCATCAGCACAACATCAAGGCGCGATGCATCTACACCAAGGGCGGTAAGTGCCGCCTTAAGGCGCGGAACATAGCCGTGGTGGTCGGCGCCAAGCACATCAATCGCCTTATCGAAACCGCGGGTTACAAGTTTATTGTAGTGATATGCGATATCGGGCACAACATAGGTAGGAACACCGTTTGCGCGGATAAGAACAAAGTCCTTATCACAGCCGAAGTCGGTTGCCTTAAACCACAGAGCATCCTCCTCGACATAGGTGTGACCGCTTTGTTTCAGCAGTTCGACAACCCGCATTGCCTCGCCGTTCTGGTGAAGTGTGCTTTCCTTAAACCATGTATCGTATTCAATGCGGTATTTAAGCAGGTCATCGTGAAGACCCTGTATGTTTTTGGGAAGCGCAAACTCGACGAGTGCCGCGCGTCTTTCCTGCTCGCTTTTATTAACATATGAATCGCCGTGAATTTCGGCAAATGCCTTGGCGTGGTTTATAATATCCTCACCGTGATACGAATCCTCAGGCATTTCAATGCCGTCACAGAAAAGTTCAAGATATCTCAAATCAAGCGACAAGCCGAACTTATTTATCTGATTTCCTGCATCGTTTATATAAAACTCACGCTCGGTATAGTATCCCGCCGCCGAAAGTACCGCCGCAAGGCAGTCACCAAGCGCGCCGCCACGGGCGTTACCGATATGCATAGGACCTGTGGGGTTTGCCGAAACAAACTCAACAAGTATCTTCTGACCGTTACCGTAATCGCTTTTACCGTAATCCTCGCCGAGATTCCCTACATCAGCAACGATATCAGCATAGTATCTGTCATTTAAAAACAGGTTTATAAAACCAGGGCCCGCAACCTCTGCGCGGTCAATATATGTTCCCGAAAAATCGGCACACTGTATCAGCGTTTCGGCAATTTGGCGAGGCGCCTTTCTAAACGCCCTTGCCCATACCATCGCCGCATTTACGGCATAGTCACCGTGTTCGCGGTTTGCGGGAACCTCTACCGTAAATTGGGGCAGTTCGGCACCCTCAAAAATTCCCTGTGATATGGCGTTCTGAGCCGCCTCATATATCTTTTCGGATATCTGTTTTTTTGTTTCATTTACAATCTTTGACATCTTATTTTACCTCTTTTACGCTTATCTCAACCACATTGCGACTTATAAGTTGCAGGTTTGAATCTATTGTATAACTCATTTTAACCGTACCGCCGTCGGGTGTGATATTACATTCAACCTTTTCGCCGAATATTCCTATCATCATATCCCCGAACTGGGTACTGTAAAAACAACTGTTTCTAACACCCTTTTGTATGGTAAGTCGGGATTCAACAGGACCTGTACGCTGTAAAATGACGGTGTCGTTATCCTTTACACGCAAGAGGGTCTTTATCCCCTTGGCACCGACCATCTCGCTTTCCTCATAACTCAACATCACCATACCGTTTTTAAAGCCCATTTTACCGACGGTGGTAAGTTCAATTACCTCGCTTTGGTCGTCAATGCCCTGTGTTCCCTTGACCGTTATTAAAACATCTTTCATATGCTGCTTATATTCACCTGTTCGACCTTTCCGACATCGATTTCATAGCCAAGCAGTATCGACGCCGTCTTTTGGAACGATGACGGCTTATCGCTTACAAAAAAGCGATGTGTGCCGCCCGAATTTGTATTCATTTTATCGGTGGCTTCAAGTTGGCGTTTTACCGCCTGTGCCGCCGAAGTTCCCATATTTATAAGTGTTACACCGTCACCCATAACGGCAGATATTGCGCCGCCGACAACGGGAAAATGCGTGCAACCGAGTATCACAGTATCAACCCCTGCCGCCATCATCGGTTCAACATATCGCCGCACCGTTTCAAGCACAACGGGGTCATCGGCAGAGTACCAACCCTCCTCAACCAACTGGACAAGCAGTGCCGCACTGTTTTCGACCACAGTCGCATCGGGTAAAAGTTCAAG
>JAZREH010000370.1:0-3888 GCA_045660705.1 Acutalibacteraceae bacterium | reverse complement strand
GACCTGGCAGGAGTACGTATTGTTTGTCTGTTTCGTGACGACATTTACAAAATTGCACAGGTTATAGAAAATTTTGATGATATACGTATAACAAGAATCAAAGACTATATCACTCACCCTAAAGACAACGGCTACAGAAGTTATCATATGCACATCGAAGTACCGGTTCATATGCTCAACGAGGAGACATGGGTGAAGGTTGAAATTCAGCTTAGAACAGCAGCTATGGATTTCTGGGCAAGTCTTGAACATAAAATACGCTATAAAAAGGACCTTGCCGATGAGGCACTTTTAATTGCCGAGGAACTAAAGTCCTGTGCCGACGATATCAGCGTCCTTGATATGCGTATGCAGGAAATCCGTGACAGGATTGAAAACCTTGCGGGTAAAAAATAAAAATATTAAGAAACATATATCTTTTGCGGAGGATAGCATTATGAAATCTGAACTGTTAAAAC
Organism: Acutalibacteraceae bacterium; assembly: GCA_045660705.1. GTDB lineage: Bacteria > Bacillota > Clostridia > Oscillospirales > Acutalibacteraceae > UBA737. The sequence goes on along the minus strand of JAZREH010000370.1, from coordinate 3,430 downwards.
TCTTAAGCCGTAACGCACGCTATACATCGGCACAACTTGCCACAATGCTCGGTAAGACCGAGGACCAAGTAAACGCCGAAATATCCAGTCTTGAACGCGAGGGTATTATCCGCGGATATAAGGCGGTTATCGACTGGGAAAAACTTGACGGTGCATATGTTTCTGCTATAATCGAACTGAATGTTGTGCCCAAAGCCGATCTGGGCTTTGAGGAGGTGGCAGAGCGCGTTATGTCATATCAGGAGGTTGAGTCGGTCTACCTTATGTCGGGCGTTTACGACCTCAATGTTGTTGTTAAGGGCAAGACTCTTCAGGATGTGGCACGCTTTGTTGCGCGCGAACTTGCTACTATTGATTCGGTTACCTCGACCACGACACACTTCGTAATGCGCCGCTATAAGGAAATGGATGTAAACCTTTGTGACGGTCGCGAGGACGACAGGGGGCAGTTCTTTATATGATAGATTACTCAAAGGTTCTGAACCCTACCGTCACCGATATAAAACCGTCGGGCATACGCAAGTTTTTTGATATTGCCGCCGAAATGGACGATGTTATATCGCTTGGTGTGGGTGAACCCGACTTTCAGACACCGTGGGTCGTTCGCAAGGCGGGTATAAATTCGCTTGAACGCGGGAAAACCCGTTATTCGGCAAACCACGGTATGATTGAACTGCGTCGCGAAATATCTAATTGGCTTGACCGTAAATACGGCATTAAATACCAACCCGAAGACCAGATTCTTGTTACTGTCGGCGGCAGTGAGGCGATTGATGCCGCACTTCGTGCAATAGTGACGGCAGGGGACGAGGTTATAATTCCTCAGCCAAGTTATGTCTGCTATGAACCGATGGCAAGGCTTGCGGGCGGCGTGCCTGTAATCATTGAAACCCGTGCCGAGGATAACTTCCGCGTAACGGCTGAGCAACTTCGTGCTGCCATTACCGAAAAGACCAAGGTGCTGATTTTGCCGTATCCCTGTAACCCGACGGGCGCGGTTATGCAGCGCGAGGATATCGAGGCGATTGCCGAGGTTTTGCGCGGTACAAATATTATCGTGTTGTCCGATGAAATATACTCGGAACTTACCTTTGGCGGCAAGTCCCACGCGGCAACCGCGTCGGTTGACGGTATGTACGAACGCACCGTTACCGTAAACGGATTTTCAAAGGCGTTTTCAATGACAGGTTGGCGACTTGGTTTTGCTTGCGGTCCAAAGGAAATTATGTCGCAGATAACCAAGATACATCAGTTTGCCATAATGTGTGCGCCGACAACATCACAGTACGCCGCTATTGAGGCACTTAAAGGTTGTGACGAGGCTGTACTTGATATGCGTGCGGAATATGACCGCCGCCGCAGACTGATTGTTGACGGATTTAATAAAATCGGGCTTTCCTGCCGCGAACCTAAAGGTGCTTTTTACGCCTTTCCGTCAATTACCTCGACAGGTATGACAAGTGATGAGTTTTGCGAAAAACTGTTACAGGAAAAACACGTTGCCGTCGTCCCCGGTACCGCATTCGGTCAGGGCGGCGAGGGTTTTGTAAGGGCATCCTACTGTTATTCGGTTGAACATATACTTGAAGCGCTCAAACGCATCGGTGAATTTGTAAAAGAACTTTAAAATAAAAGCGAGATACTCACTTGGTGGGCATCTCGCTTTTTTAATTTTACTTATTCGTAATCGACAACATCGACCCACGAAAGCAGGAATTCGCGTTCGTGCGCATTTCCCTTAACCGACTGTGAAGCGGCAACAATGGGCATCCACTTCTGAACATACTGTTTTGCGGTATTGCTTTTTTTACAGAATAAATCAAGATACTTTTTAGCGCTATCGGTATCGCCGTTTAAACAGAACAGCAGATAGGTGCGCGCAACATCGGCAGAGGCGTTGCCCTGTGTCGCGTGCGACCAGTCAAGGATATAGGGTGTGCCGTCTTCTGTGATAATAATGTTAGAGGGATTGAAGTCACCGTGGCAAACCTTGTTGTGTTTGGGCATACCCTCAAGACGGGTGTGCAGTTCATAACGGGTGGTTGCATCAAGTTCGGTAGCCGAAATTTTACGGTTCATTTTGTCCTTTAATTTGTTAAGAAGCGGACACTTCTTTTGGTGAACCGAAAGTTGCAGGTCAACAAGCAACTCAAGATATTCATCTTTTTTGTCACCGTCTTCTTCCATAAGTTGTGCAAGGGTCTTGCCGCTAACATACTCGGACACGATAGCCCACCTGCCATCAACCATAGTAACCTCTGAAATTTTAGGGATGTTAAGACCGGTTTCTTCGATTCTTGCCTGATTGAGCGCCTCGTTAAGCACATCGGCTTTAGAATAGTTCTCGTCAAATACCTTTATACACTTGTTTCCGTCGCGGTATACCGTTTTGTTGTTTCTTACTGCAATTATTTTATCAAAATTCATTTTTAAGTCCTCCCTCAATCAGCAATGTCAGCGGCGGTGGGTTTCTTGGGTTCGACAAAGTGTTTGCCATAATAAGCGTTCAGATACATCTGCTTAATTTCGCTCATAAGGGGATAGCGCGGGTTAGCGCCTGTGCACTGGTCGTCGAATGCTTGCTCTACCATATCGTCAAGACGGGCGAGGAAGTCATTTTCGTCAATGCCGTAGTCCTTAATGGTCTTCTTAATGCCAACCTTTTCTTTAAGTTCGTTTATTGCATTTATGAGGTTTTCGAGTTTTTCCTCATCGGTCTTGCCGCCAAGTCCAAGGTAGTCGGCGATTTCAGCATAACGGGCAAGGGTGTGTGGGTGGTCGTACTGTGAGAAAGTACCCATCTTTACGGGTGCTTCACAGGCGTTAAAGCGGATAACTTCCTCAATCATAAGGGCGTTTGCAACACCGTGGGGCAGATGGTGGAAAGCACCGAGTTTGTGCGCCATCGAGTGGCAGATTCCAAGAAATGCGTTTGCAAATGCCATACCTGCCATAGTTGCGGCGTTAGCCATCTTTTCGCGTGCCTCAACATCGTTCTGACCGTTTTCGTATGCGCGCGGCAGATACTTAAAGATGTTTTTAAGTGCGCCGAGAGCAAGACCGTCGGTATAGTCGGTAGCAAGCATTGCGGCGTAAGCCTCAACAGCGTGGGTAACAGCGTCGATACCCGATGCGGCTGTAAGACCCTTAGGCGCGCTCATATGGAAATCGGTATCAATGATAGCCATATTGGGGAGAAGTTCATAGTCAGCAAGCGGATATTTAACACCGGTATCACCGTCGGTAATAACCGCAAAGGGGGTAACCTCAGAACCTGTACCGGCAGAGGTGGGAATCGCAATAAAGTATGCCTTTTCACCCATCTTGGGGAAGGTGTATACACGCTTGCGGATGTCGATAAAGCGCATTGCCATATCCATAAAGTCAGCCTCGGGATGCTCATAGAGAACCCACATAATTTTAGCCGCGT
>JAZREH010000369.1:0-1789 GCA_045660705.1 Acutalibacteraceae bacterium | reverse complement strand
TATATAGTCGTTTCGGTTAATTCGGGGGCACCCGTATTAATATATTAAAAATTGGAGGATGTATAAAAAATGAAAATGATTTACAATGTAGAAGACAAACCGAAATTCGGTCAGGTAATTGTCTTCGCGATTCAGCAGTTGCTTGCTATTATGGCAGCGACACTGGTAGTGCCTGTAATTATAGGCAACGGAATGAGCCCTGTTGCGGCGCTCTTCGGTGCGGGTGTCGGAACACTCGTTTACGTTCTTTTCACCAAAGCAAAAAGCCCTGTTTTCCTTGGTTCTTCTTTCGCATTTTTAGGTTCTATGGCTGCCGCTTTCGCCGGTGCTGTCAGCGTTGAGGCAGGTTATGTCGGACTTATCATCGGTGCTATATGTGCAGGTCTTGTGTATGTTATTATCGCACTTATCGTTAAGTTTGTCGGCGTTGGCTGGATAAACAAACTTATGCCCGCTGTTGTTATCGGTCCTACAGTTGCAATCATCGGTCTTTCACTTGCAGGAAATGCTATCGGCGACCTTCAAAAGGGTGGCGTTTCGGTTGATAATGTTCCTACCGCTAACACTCTTCTTTGCGTATTTGTAGGTCTTGTAACCCTTATCGTTACAATGCTCTGCTCAACATACGGCAAGAAAATGGCAAGACTTATCCCCTTTATTATCGGTATACTTGCAGGTTATGCCGTTGCCGCAATCTTCACCGTAATCGGTAACATCACCGACAATGCGGCGCTCCAGATAATCAACTTCGGTAACTTCTCTGCACTTGCTGCTGACGGTGTTAACCTTAATACATTCCTTGCAGTACCTGACTTTACTTTCCTTACTGCTGCAAAGGGTCTTAAAGAAATTGATGCCGCATACATCGGAACAATCGCTGTTGCATATACTCCCGTTGCTTTCGTTGTATTTGCCGAGCACATTGCCGACCACAAAAATATATCCTCTATTATTGAAAGAGACCTCCTTGACCAGCCCGGTCTTCACAGAACACTTCTCGGTGACGGCGTTGGCTCTATCGTAGGTGCAATCTTCGGCGGCTGCCCCAACAGCACCTACGGTGAATCGGTTGGCTGTGTTGCTATTACACGCAACGCTTCGGTTGTAACCATCATCACCGCCGCTATCGGTGCTATCATCATCTCGTTTATCAATCCCTTTGTTGCCTTCGTAAACTCGATTCCTCCCTGCGTAATGGGCGGCGTTTGTATGGCACTTTACGGCTTTATCGCGGTAAGCGGTCTTAAGATGGTTCAAAAGGTTGACCTCAACCAGAACAGAAATCTTTTCACCGCATCGGTAATCCTTATTGCAGGTATCGGCGGTCTTGCCCTTAACTTCGGCAAGGTTACCCTTACTGCAATTGCTACCGCGCTTATCCTCGGCATAATCGTTAATGTTATCCTTTCAAAGGCTAACGAAAACACCGAAGCCGAATAATACTAATCATTAAAAAACACCCGCTGTAAAAACAGCGGGTGTTTTTTTGCCTTTTATACTATAAGTTCGCGAAGTTCTTCACAACCTGTACCCTTAAGTGCCGAAAACGGCAGCACACGGACATTTTGTGCAAGTTCTCCCAGTTCGTTTGGAAAAGCCTCCAAACGGTTTTTAAGTTCGGTTTTGTTAAGTTTATCGCACTTGGTCAGAACAATCGCATACGGGATTTCCATATACCTTAAAAATTCGAGCATCTGAACATCGTCAGGAGTGGCAGGACGGCGCGCATCGACAAGTTGAAAAACAAGCCGTATATCGCGGTCGGTTCTGAAATAACCCTCCATAAGTT
>JAZREH010000368.1:0-4566 GCA_045660705.1 Acutalibacteraceae bacterium | reverse complement strand
CTTCAGCATATCGCGATGGGTCACGCTGACATGGACACCCTTCGCCGCCAAACGGTCGTGCATATACTGCGCCAGCGCTACCGAGCGATGATGTCCGCCCGTGCAGCCTACCGCAATGACCAACTGACTTTTGCCCTCTTTTACATACATCGGTACGCTAATGTCGATAAAGTCAAACATCCGCTTTAAGAAGTCCTGACTTTCAGGACTGTTTACAACATAGTCCCGTACCTCTTTATCAATGCCCGTCTTGTTGGTCAGTTCATCAACATAAAAGGGATTGGGCAGACAGCGAACATCGAAAACCATATCGGCTTCGTTATCCATACCGTACTTAAATCCAAAGGATTTGCACTGTATCTTCATACCGCTTTTATTGTTGCCGAAAAAGATTTCGGAAAGTTGTTCTTTAAGTTGCGCACTTGAAATACGACTGGTATCGACCACATAATCCGACTCAATGCGAATCTGCGAAAGCATCTTGCGCTCGCGTTTTACGGCATCGGAAAGGGTTATATCATCGCGGTCACACAGCGGATGCTTGCGGCGGTTTTCCTTATACCTGTGAACAAGAATCTCATCCGCGGCATCAAGGAAAAGAATCTTATAGTAAACATTGTTTTGTTTAAGATTCTTTAAAACCTCCGAAATATCGCCGAACATATCGCCGCCGCGCGCGACGGTAACGATTGCCATTCTGCCAAGTTCCATATTCCCGCGGGCATACATATCGCAAAAAGCAGGAATTATAGCGGGCGGAATATTATCAACACAGTAATAACCCATATCTTCAAGCGCGTTTGCCGCCTGTGATTTTCCCGCGCCCGACATTCCTGTAACAATTAAAAGTTTCATATACTTCCCCTATCTTCCTACAAATATAACTTCAGGTTCAAGCCTGACACCGTCGTTTTCAAGTACCGTCTGCTGAATTTTTTTCATAAGCGCCTTTACATCCTCGCAGGTAGCACCGCCCTTGTTAATCACAAAGCCTGCGTGTTTTACGCTGACCTCTGCCGCGCCGACACCGACACCTTTGAGGTTGTTTTTTTCAATCAGCGCACCCGCAAAGTTTCCGACAGGCCGTTTAAAGGTACTGCCGGCACTCGGGTATTCAAGCGGTTGTTTATCCTTGCGGCGCCCCATAAGTTCCTGCATTTCGGCACCTATTTTCGTGATATCGCCCTTTTTAAGACCAACCGTAACCGAGGTTATTATAAAACCGTTTTGCTTAAAAATACTTGTGCGGTAGCCAAGTGCCATATCATCCCGCCCGATAACGACAACATTACCGTCGCGGTCAACACATTCGGCACTTAAAACCACCTGTGACATCTCACCGCCGTAGGCACCCGCATTCATAAACAGCGCGCCGCCGACACTGCCGGGTATGCCGAACGCAAACTCAATCCCCGTAAGTCCCGCATCCCTTGCCGCGACACAAAGTGCGGTAAGCGGGGCGCCCGCACCGCAGGTTATCGTTTCGCCCGAAACGCTGACACCGCACATCGCTGAAAGGGATATTACGGCACCCTCGATTCCGCTGTCTGATACAAGCAGGTTTGAGCCCTTACCCAGAATAAAGTACGGCACCCCGTACTTTTTAGCATTCGACACAACATCGCAAAGATCTTTTGTATCGGGTACGTTTATCATTATGTCGGCGTTTCCGCCAATCTTAAAGGTGGTATGCGCCGACATCGGTTCATCAAGTGTGTAACCGATGTCGCCCAAAGACCGAATAAAAGTTTCAGGAACCATTAGCCCCTCCGAAAAGAAAATTATTTATTGCTGTAAAGGTCGCCAAGGAATGCGGCACCGATTATACCCGCATCGTTTCCGAGTGCGGCAGTCTTTATAACACAGTGCTGCTTGATGCTTCTTGCATAGTTTTCACCCGCAACAAAAGCCTTAATCGGCTCGGTAAGGGTTTCGCCCTCTTTTGAAATACCGCCGCCGATACATACTGCTTCGGGCTGGAAAATGTTTATAACATTAGAAATACCAACCGCGACATATTCAAGGTATCTGTCAACAACCATTCTGCCGACGGGGTCGCCGTTGCGCATAGCATTAAAGGCGGTAATTCCGTTTACATTATTGATGTCGTTGTCGCACAGTTTCCACATTTCACTGTCGGCATAGCGGTGCATCGCCTGTTTGGTCTGGTTGATAAGTGCGGTAGCCGATGCATATGCCTCCCAGCAACCGTGACGGCCGCAGGTGCACATTTCGCCGTTCATACTGATAACGGTGTGACCAAGTTCGCCACCCGCATAGTTAGAACCCGAATATATCTTGCCGTCGATGATGATACCGCCGCCGACACCTGTACCGAGTGTTATAGCAACAAAGTTGGTTGTGCCCTTGCCCGCACCCGCGATATACTCGCCGTATGCCGCCGCGTTGGCATCGTTTTCGATATAAAAGTCCTTGCCGACACGCTCTTTCATCATCTTTACAAGGGGAACATTGTTAAAACCGAGGTTGTTAGCATAGGTAACAACGCCGTTTACAGGGTCGATAGCACCGGGGCTTCCGATACCCATCGAATCGATTTGGTCGATGCTGATTTTTGCATCCTCAATAGCCGCAAAAACCGCCTTTGCCATATCGTCGGCAATCTCATCAGCGCTACGGGTAGCGCCCGTCTTCATTTTGCCCTTGCCGATAATTTTGTAATCTTCGTCGACAACACCCGCAACGATATTTGTACCGCCCAGGTCAATTCCAAGTCTATACATTTTAATTTCTCCTTTATCAGAACGGCTCTACCGCCGTTTTAGTTGTGTTATCTGTCTGAAAATCGTCGGTCATTCCAAGGCGGCGAAGCAGGTCCTCTGCCGCGTTGTAACCAAGTTTCTTCTGACGGCTGTTCATCGCCGCAACCTCGATAATAACGGCAAGGTTACGCCCCGGTTTTACAGGGATTGTAAGCGACGGAATATTAAGACCGAGTATATCGGTGGTCTGGTTTTCAAGACCCATTCGGTCATACACCTTGTTGTTGTCCCAAGGCTCAAGATTGATTACAAGTTCAATCTTTTCGGTAAGTTTTACGGCACCCACACCGAAAACGCGGCTTGCATTTATTATTCCTATTCCGCGAAGTTCAATAAAATGCCTTATATTTTCGGGCGCACTGCCGACAAGCGACTTGCTCGACACACGTCGAATCTCAACTGCATCGTCGGCGATAAGACGGTGACCGCGTTTTACAAGTTCAATCGCCGTTTCACTTTTACCGACGCCGCTTTCACCAAGCAAAAGTATTCCCTCGCCGTAAACCTCGACAAGAACACCGTGACGGGTCACACGCGGGGCAAGTTGCAGATTAAGAAATGCAATCAGCGACGATGTGAAGTCAGAGGTTGATTCACCTGTACGCAGAAGCGGAACACCGTATTCACAGGCAAGTTCCTTATAAAAATCCTCAACCTCAAGATCGCGGGTGATAATAACCGCCGCAGGCTTTCGCGCGAACAGTTCGCGCATACGGTCGCGCGCCTTTTCCTCGGTAAAGCGACCCATAAAACTCCGCTCGCTTTTGCCGATTATCTGTATTCGGCGCTCGTCAAAAAATTCAAAATATCCCGCCATCTGAAGTCCGGGTCGGTTTATTTCGGGGGTCGAAATGAGAATTTCATCCGCCTTTTGCGGCAAAAACATCACTTCAAGCGAAAACTCCTTTATTATCCGTTCAAGCGAAACGGTATAATCGGTACGCAATATAAACACTCCTTTACATATCGGTTGCAAAGCCGACTTTACACCTAATATAATCTATTTATCTTTATTATACTATATATTACCGTTTTTTCAAAGATTTTTTTCAAATTTTCTGTATTTTTTTAATCTTTTCCCAAATACATTAAATAATCAGTATAAAAAGCTGTAATTTGAACAGTTTCCTTGCAAAATATGGGAATTTAAGATATAATTATTTAAAAGGATGTGATTTATATGAAACTGTGTGATAAATGCGGCGCGGTAAACAGCGACGAGCGAATCTTTTGTGTCGATTGCGGCGAAAAACTCGGCGAAACGCTTACCGAATATGAGGAAAACAAAATTGAACAGGGTATCGACAGCAGTCTTGAAAGACTCTATAACGACAGCGACCCGCTTTATGTAAGCCGCCTTGACAAAATTGTCGGACTCACCTCACTTGTTGGCTTTGTGGCAGATATCATACTCTTAATCATATTCGCGATAAACAGGCGTGAAACCGCCGCTTTATGGCTTGGTCTTATCTTCTTTGCCATCTCATTTGCCGAAGCGTTTTTTCCGAAAATCAACTGGACTCTTGAAAAGATACGGCTTTCGTTTGTTATCGGCAATCCCGACGATGCCGTACCGAGTGATTTTTACAAATTCTGCCGCAAATTTTCTATACTGCTTACGGCATTTATTGGTACGGTTTTACTTATATTATCGGTTTACGGTTTAAGAAAACCGCCTTTACTTCGCTATGTTTCGGAAATTGCGAACACAAAATCGGTTGCTTACAGCAGTAACTGTGCCGACTACATAAACGCAAACCCTGAAAAGTGGGAAGAAATTATT
>JAZREH010000367.1:0-7356 GCA_045660705.1 Acutalibacteraceae bacterium | reverse complement strand
TGAGGTTTTATGAATACGAACGGATACGAGGCGTTGTTTATGAAATCGATGCCTATATAAGCGAGGAATACAATCAACTTATGGTGCGCATGAGGATAAAGAACTGCCACGACCGTGAAATACCCATGTATTGGTGGTCGAATATTGCCGCACCCGAAACGCTTGATACCCGCGTTGTGGTCGATGCCGATGCGGCATATACACACGCATACGGCGGTGGGCTTGCGGTAATGCCTGTGCCGTACTGTAAAAACACCGATATTACATACAGCGCGATACAACAGGATGCCGTTGACTACTTTTTCCGTGTTCCCGACGGTCATCAGAAGTTTATTGCCGCCCTTGATAAAGCGGGCGAAGGTCTTGTGCAGTCGTCGACTAAACGGCTGAAAGGCAGAAAACTGTTTATGTGGGGTACCTCGGCAGGCGGCAGAAAATGGCAGGAATTTTTATCTAAACCCGCCCATGCCTACCTTGAAATACAGGCGGGACTTGCAAGGACACAGACCGAATGCTTACCGATGCCCGCAAACGAGGAATGGGAGTGGCTTGAATCCTACGGATATATGAAAGCCGACCCCGATATGGTACACAGCGAAGATTGGCAGTCGGCAAAGGATGAGGTTATATCTAAACTTATCCCCGAAACATTCCTTGAAAGCGAACTTGCAAGAACGCGCAAAAGTATAGTTGGCGTTAAGGGTGAACTTCTGCAAAGGGGAAGTGACTGGGCATATGTTGAGTCGCTTCGCCGTAATATGTCGGGCGAGGGCAAACTTATCGACGGTATTACCTTTGACGGCGGTCAAGACCCCCAGACCCGCGTGTGGGAGGAACTTATTTTAAACGGTACATTCGATGTTCCCGAAAACCCAGAGGAATGCGGTTATATGATACAAAAAGAGTATATACCGCTGCTTGAAAGCGCCATCAGTAAAAACGGTGAAAACTGGTTTGCACATCTGCACCTTGGCGTGTGTTACTATGCACAGCGTGATTTTGAAAGCGCATACAGTCACTTTAAAAGGTCGGCTGAGTGCGGCGAAAATGCGTTAGCCCTGACATGTCTTTCGCATATGGAAAGGGAAAAGGGGAATACCGACGGTGCGGTAGAACTGCTGATGCAGGCGTATCGGCTTGACGGCGATGTTTATTCGCTTGTTAAAAAGATAATGAAAACCCTTGTTGAACTCGAACGCTTTGAGCAGTGTGTTGAGTTTTACGGAGGTCTTTCAGAAAAACTAAAATCAAACGGCAGGGTGCTTTATTACTATGCAAAGTCACTGCTTCAAACAGGGGAAATCACTGAATTTGAAGCGGTGCTTAATAAAAAATTCGTGGTTGCCGATTTGATGGAATGTGAAGTGTCGCTGTTTGATTTGTGGGTCGATTACTGCAAGATTCTGATTGACCGAAACGGCGAGGATTACGGCGATGATATTATCGCGTATATAAAGCGGAAATATCAGATACCGAAATGGCTTAATTTTAATATGAAATCATAATTTTTAAAGGCTTGCGCATATCGGCGCGAGCCTTTAATGTTAATAAAATATTTACTCTTTTGCTATTGACAATAATAATATATAATAATATAATGTTAGTCGGCTAACAAATATTTTGGAAAGCAGGGTGTTTGATGGGCGAAAAAAACATAGGTTTTGCGGTTCGTTCGCTTAATAATCTGATAAAACGCGATGTCGAACATTCAAAGATGTTTGAGTTTTGCAAATCTACAGGACTTCACGGTTGGGCAATCGGTTGGTTTTACGAAAACCGCGACCGCGATGTTTTTCAGCGCGATTTCGAGGAACACTTTTCAATAAGGCGTTCAACCGCCTCAAAGATGCTCTCTCTAATGGAAAAGAACGGACTTATTGAGAGAAAGAGTGTCGACTGCGATGCCCGTCTTAAAAAGATTGTGCTTACCGACCGCGCGGTTGAGTTGCATATGCTTATAAATAAGGAAATATGCGAACGCGAAAAACGAATGTCAAACGGCATAAATCCCGAAGAACTTGAAATTTTCTTTAAGGTTGCCGATAGGATAAAAAAGAATTTGGAGGATAAAAATGATTAAAAGACTTGCTGCGTGTGTAAGGGAATACAAACTGCCGTCAATACTTACGGTACTGTTTATTGTCGGCGAGGTTGTGATTGAGGTACTGATTCCTTTTATCACCGCTAAACTTGTGAACAATATTGAGGCAGGGGCGGGAATGCCGCTGATTCTTAAAACGGGTGCCGTACTTATTTTAATGGCGATTCTGTCGCTTTGTTGCGGTGCTGTTGCGGCGTATACAAGTGCAAAGGCAGGCGCGGGTTTTGCTAAAAATCTGCGTGGCGATATATTCCACACCATTCAGGACTATGCCTTTGAAAACATAGATAAGTTTTCGTCGTCGTCACTTGTGACCCGCCTTACCACCGATGTTACCAATGTGCAGATGTCGTTTATGATGATTATACGAATTGCAATCCGCGCACCTCTTATGTTTATATTCTCGATAATTATGGCGTATGTTATGGGTGGCGCGCTTGCGACAACCTTTGTGATTGTTGTTCCGATACTGCTTTTCGGACTTATTATGGTAAGCCGAAATGCGATGCCCGCCTTCCGTCGCGTTTTCAAAAAGTATGACCTGCTTAACGAATCAATCGAGGAAAATGTACGCGGTATGCGTGTTGTTAAAGGCTTCGCGCGTGAGGAGTATGAAAAGCAAAAATTCGGTGTTGCCGCCGAAAATATACGCCGCGATTTTACAAAGGCAGAAAGAATCGTTGCTATTAATACTCCGCTTATGCAGTTTTGTATTTACTTTAATATGATTTTTGTGCTTTTGGTCGGTTCAAAACTGATTGTCGAAAGCGGCGGCAGTCTTATAAATGTCGGCGAAATCACCGCTATGCTGACCTACGGTATGCAGATACTGATGCAACTGATGATGCTGTCTATGATATATGTAATGCTTACTATGTCGGCAGAATCAATGAAGCGTATTACCGAGGTATTAAGTGAAAAATCAACCCTTGAAAGCCCCCAGAATGCCGTTGTCAGCGTTAAGGACGGCTCGGTTGAGTTTAAGGATGTAAGTTTCAAATATTCAAAAAGTGCCGAGCGCTTTGCACTTGCCGATATTGATTTGAAGATACAGTCGGGTATGACTGTCGGCATAATCGGCGGTACGGGGTCGAGTAAATCTTCGCTTGTCCAACTTATACCGCGCCTTTACGATACTACACAGGGTAGCGTTACCGTCGGCGGTGTCGATGTAAGGGATTATGACCTTGACACTCTGCGCGGTGCGGTTGCAATGGTACTTCAGAAAAATCAACTTTTTTCGGGTACTATAAAGGAAAATCTTCGTTGCAGTAACCAAAATGCCACCGATGAGGAGATAATCGATGCCTGCAAACTTGCCTGTGCCGATGAATTTATAAAAACTTTCCCCGACGGCTACGATACCTATATCGAGCAGGGCGGCACCAATGTTTCGGGCGGTCAGAAACAGCGCCTTTGTATTGCGCGCGCACTGCTGAAAAAACCGAAAATTCTTATTCTTGACGATTCGACAAGTGCCGTCGATACAAAGACCGATGCTATGATACGGGCAGGCTTCAAGACCTATATACCCGAAACCACGAAGATTATCATCGCACAGCGTATTTCGTCGGTTCAGGATGCCGATATGATAATTGTTATGGATAACGGAAGTGTCGCACAGGTCGGCACACACGATGAACTTCTTGTTTCAAGTGAAATTTACAGAGAAGTTTACGAACAGCAGACAGGGGGTAAGAACAATGAGTAAGCCGATGCCTATGCGTGGTCCCGGCGGCAGAATGCAGGGCCCTCCCCGAAAGATTGACTTTAAGGTGCTTTCGCGCATTGTGAAACTTCTTGTAAAGTCCTACCCCGTTCTTGTACCTATTGCCACTTTCTGTATTCTGTTTTCGGCGGGCGTTTCGTCGATACCCGCAATATTTCAGCAAAAGGTACTTGCCGTTATTGCCAACTGCCTTGAAACCGGCAACTTCAGTTGGGAAATTGCCAAATCACAGATACTGCCTAAGGTGACATTTCTTATCGTTTTGTATGTTATTTCGATAATTTTCATAACGCTGCAGTCACAACTGATGGCGTATATCACACAGGGATTTTTAAGTAAACTTCGCTGTAAGATGTTTGACGGTATGCAGAATCTTCCCGTTAAGTATTTTGATACCAATAAACACGGCGATATAATGAGCCACTACACCAACGATATCGACACATTAAGACAGTTGGTTTCACAGTCGCTTCCAAGCCTTATTCAGGCGGCGATAATCGTTGTAAGCGTTCTGTTTATAATGCTTTGGTACAGCGTTTGGATGACCTTGGTCGTACTGCTTGGCGTTGCGGCAATGCTATTTGTTTCAAAGACGGTCGGCGGCGGTTCGGCAAAATACTTTATCCGTCAGCAAAAATCTATTGGTAAGACCGAGGGCTTTGTTCAGGAAATGATGAACGGACAAAAGGTAATCAAGGTCTTTTGTCACGAAGAAAAGGCTAAAGAGGATTTTGACAGGATAAACGGCGAACTTTTTGAGGACAGTTTCAGGGCGCACGCATATGCAAATATGCTCGGTCCCGTTATTATGAACCTCGGTAATATACTTTATGTTATCTGCGCTACCGTCGGCGGTTTGTTCCTTGTTACAAATTTCCCGAATGTCAGCATATCGGGTCTTAAGTTTTCGATTGATATTGTTGTTCCGTTCCTTAATATGACCAAGCAGTTTACGGGTAACTTCAATCAGGTTTCGCAACAGATTAACAGTGTTGCTATGGCTATGGCGGGCGCCCAGCGTATCTTCTCGATTATGGATAAAGAGCCCGAAGCCGATAACGGATATGTTACCCTTGTTAATGTGGAGGTTGACGGTGACGGTAATATCAGCGAAACCGAAAAGCGTACGGGCAAGTGGGCGTGGAAACACCCGCACACAGACGGTACGGTGACATATACGCTACTGCGTGGCGATGTGCGTATGGATGGCGTTGATTTCGGCTATGAGGAGGGCAAGGATGTCCTGCACGATGTAAGTGTCTATGCCGAGCCGGGTCAAAAGGTCGCCTTTGTCGGTGCTACGGGTGCGGGTAAAACTACCATAACCAATCTTATTAACCGTTTTTATGATATTGCCGACGGTAAAATCCGTTACGACGGCATAAATATAAACAAGATTAAAAAATCCGACCTGCGCCGTTCACTTGGAATTGTTTTGCAGGAAACCAACCTGTTTACGGGTACGGTTATGGAAAATATACGCTACGGCAAACTTGATGCCACCGACGAGGAGTGTAAAGCCGCCGCCGCGCTTGTAGGTGCCGACGACTTTATTACCCGACTGCCCAAGGGTTATAATACCGAACTTTCAAACAACGGTGCCAACCTCTCACAGGGTCAGCGCCAACTGATTGCAATCGCCCGTGCCGCGGTTGCCGACCCGCCTGTTATGATACTTGATGAGGCAACTTCAAGCATCGATACCCGTACCGAGGCTATTGTTTCGCGCGGTATGGATAAACTGATGGAGGGTAGAACTGTTTTTGTTATTGCGCACAGACTCTCGACAATTATGAATTCAGATGTTATAATGGTGTTAGACCACGGTCGTATAATCGAACGCGGCGACCATAAAAAGTTGATTGAAGAAAAGGGCACCTATTATCAACTCTATACGGGTGCGTTTGAACTTGAATAGTATCTGAAAGGAAAAATTATTATGAATACCGTCCGAAATTCCGACAAACTTGCCGAACTTAAAGGCAAGGCAAACCGCCTTCCTTTAGAACCGGGGGTTTATATTATGAAGGATAAATCGGGCGGTATTATATATATCGGCAAGGCAAAAGCGCTTAAAAGCCGCGTCACACAGTACTTCGGGTCGGGAAGCGGTCACACCGAAAAGGTGCGGCAGATGGTTTCAAATGTTGACGATTTCGAGTATATAATCTGCGACAGCGAATTTGAGGCGCTGATACTTGAAAACTCGCTGATTAAACAGAATCAGCCTAAATATAATATCCTTTTAAAGGACGATAAAGGATATCATTACATCAGAATCACAAATGAAAAATGGCGCAAAATCGACGCGGTAAAGCAACTCGACGGCGAACACGAATTTATCGGTCCGTATTATTCGGCGTATGTAGTAAAGGATACGGTTGACGAGGTCAGACGGATATTCAGACTTCCCGACTGTACGCGGAGTTTCGATAAACCCACAAAACCCTCTCTTACTTATCATATCGGTCTTTGCGATGCGCCCTGTACGGGCAAGATGTCCCATGCACAGTATATAGAGGCTGTCGATTCGGCGCGCGATTTTATAAAGCGCGGCGACAGTGCCGAAACACTTTCTAAACTGAACACGCTTATGGAGGATGCTGCCGAGCGCCTTGATTTTGAGTATGCCGCTAAACTGCGTGACCGTATCAGCGCCATAAAGAAACTGCGCGAAAAACAAAAGGTTGTAATGTGCGCCTACAAAAATCAGGATGTTTTTGCATCTGCACTGATTGGTGAAACCGCCTGTATCAGCGTGCTTGTCTTCAGAAATAGCAGGCTTACCGATAAACAACACTTTGTTATAAACGGTGCAGTGGACCGCGCCTCATTGGACGAGGAATTTTTACAGCAGTATTACCTTGACCGCGACGATATTCCGCCACGCCTGCTTTTTGATGTTGCACCCGAAAACAGTCAACTGCTTTGTGAGTGGCTTTCTAAAAAAATCGGCAAGAAAGTATCGGTTATCGTGCCTGAACGCGGCGACCAGAAAGCGCTTGTTAGTATGTGCCGCAATAATGCGGCGGAGGAACTTTCAAATGTGGCAGAGCGTTCGGGTAAAGAAATGTCGGCGCTTAATGAACTGGCACAACTGCTTGGACTTGACGGCGTACCGAGGTATATTGAGGCGTACGACATATCCAATACCGCAGGTGATGAAAATGTCGCGGGAATGATTGTTTATAAGGACGGACGCCCGTATAAAAACGCATACCGCCGTTTTAAAATCAAAAGTTTTTCGGGTCAGGACGATTTTCGTTCAATGGCAGAGGTGCTTGACCGCCGATTTAGTGAATACGAAAAGGGCGAAAACGACGGCTTTAATGTTCTGCCCGACCTTATTTTGCTTGACGGCGGACGCGGACAGATGTCGGCGGTTTTACCGGTACTCGAAAAGCACAAAATAAATGTTCCTCTTTTCGGTATGGTAAAGGACGACAAGCACCGCACACGCGCCGTTGCGGCTATGGGCGGGGATATATCCATTAAGGCAAACCGTCGCGCATATACGCTTGTGACC
>JAZREH010000366.1:0-1789 GCA_045660705.1 Acutalibacteraceae bacterium | reverse complement strand
ACAGCACGATTTCCTCCGAAACACGGGAAAGGTGCATCATAACCGTCGCAAAGGCAGAAAGCAGTTCGACACAGAAATCGCGGTCGGATACGCCGTCGATACTGTTCATCATAATTCCGTCAAAGCCGAGGTTTTCCGCCTCAAAATAGCGGTCGGTATCGTAGGTCGTTCCTGCAAGCGCGCACGAGCCAATCGGTGAATAGTTCATACGCTTTACCGCATCGCCGATGCGCTCAAAATCGCGCTTGAACATCATTGCATAGGCAAGAAGATGGTGGGCAAAGGTAATGGGTTGCGCCCTTTGAAGATGGGTATATCCCGGCATTATGGCATCGCGGCTATCGTTAGCCTTATTGCGGATTGCCGCGATAAGTTTTAAAAGCATACCGCCGATTTCGGCACACTCATCACGGAGATAAAGCCTTATATCAAGTGCAACCTGATCATTACGGCTTCTTGCGGTGTGAAGTTTTTTACCCGTATCGCCGATGCGTTTAGTAAGTTCGCTTTCAACAAACATATGTATATCTTCGGCATCCATATCAAACGGCAGTTTACCGTCGTCAATATCGGCAAGTATACCCGAAAGACCATCAACGATTTCGTCCCTTTCCCCGTCGGTGATGATGCCCTTTTTTGAGAGCATCGCCGCGTGGACCATTGGCCCCGTAATGTCCTGACGGTACATACGGCTGTCAAAGTGAATGGAAGAATTAAAATCGTGAGCCTGTTTGTCAAGGGCTTTTGTAAAGCGCCCTGCCCACATCTTGTCCATTGTGAATAACTCCTAAATATTAGTTAAGACCGTTTTTAGCCTTCATCTTGGCATAAACCTTGGTCGGCAGACCGTAAAGGTTGATAAAGCCCTGTGAATCTTTCTGGTCGTAAACCTCGTCCTCGTCGAATGTTGCGATTTCGGGGTCATAGAGTGAATACGGTGAAGTTACACCTGCATTTATAAGGTTACCCTTGTAAAGTTTAAGGGTTACATCACCCGTAACAGTTTTCTGTGTTGTCTTAACGAAGGAAAGAATTGCCTCGGTAAGAGGTGTAAACCACTGTGCGTTGTAAACAAGTTCAGCAAGTTTCTGTGCAATAAGTGATTTATAGTGTGCGGTTTCCTTGTCAAGGCAGATGCTCTCCAAAACGCTGTGTGCCTTGTAAAGAATAGCACCTCCGGGGGTTTCGTAAACGCCGCGGCACTTCATACCGACAAGTCTGTTTTCAACGATGTCAAGAAGTCCTATACCGTTTTCACCGCCAAGTTTGTTAAGAACGGTTACAAGTTCAACAGCATCCATTTCCTTACCGTCAACGGCGGTGGGAATGCCCTGTTCAAAATGAATCTTTACATAGGTCGGCTTGTCAGGTGCCATTTCGGGAGAAACGCCCATTTCAACGAAGCCTTCCTTATTATACATCGGCTCATTCGCGGGGTCCTCAAGGTCAAGACCTTCGTGTGAAAGGTGCCAGATGTTCTTATCCTTTGAATAGTTGGTTTCGCGACTGATCTTCAGCGGAACATTGTGTGCCTCAGCATAGTCAATTTCCTCATCACGCGACTTGATATCCCATTCACGCCAAGGAGCGATAATCGGCATATCGGGTGCAAAAGCCTTTATTGCAAGTTCAAAACGAACTTGGTCATTTCCTTTACCTGTACAGCCGTGGCAGATTGCATCTGCACCCTCGGCAATTGCAATTTCAGCAATACGCTTTGCAATGGGAGGACGCGCAAATGCGGTACCAAGCATATACTCTTCATAAAGAGCACCCGCCTGAACACAGG
>JAZREH010000365.1:0-2620 GCA_045660705.1 Acutalibacteraceae bacterium | reverse complement strand
TCCTTTTATAAAGAAAATACTTATTAGTGCGATAAGGGTAGGAAATCGCCCGTTACATGGGACAAGACTGTTTGTCAGAATTGCGAGTAACCTTTCGCGCGGTGAATCGATTATTCTGCAACCGATAACCCCCGCCGCGTTGCACCCGAATCCCATACACATCGTAAGCGCTTGTTTGCCGCAGGCGTTACATTTTTTAAAGGGGCGGTCAAGGTTGTATGCGATTCGCGGTAGAAAACCGCTGTCCTCTAAAAGCGTGAAAAGGGGAAAGAATATTGCCATTGGTGGAAGCATTACCGAAACCACCGAGGAAAGGGTGCGCCATATTCCGTCGACAAGTATGCCTTTTATAATGTCGGGCGCGTTTATAGTGTTTAAAAGGCGTATAAGCCAAATTTCGAGTATGTCAAATCCGCTGGCTAACCACTGTGACGGGTAGTTAGCGCCTGTAATGGTTATCCATAAAATACCCGCAAGCAGTATAAGCATCAAGGGGTAGGCAGTAATGCGCCCTGTGATAATGCTGTCAAGTTTGCGGTCAAGGGTCCTGTATCCCGAAGCGTTACCGCAGATATCTTTGCAGATTTCCTCGGCGCATTTCTGGGTGTGCGCGGCGATTTCCTCACCTATATCCTTTACATCGCCTATAAGTGTTTGTGCCGCAAGATATGCCGCCTTTATTTCGGGGTGGTCGTGTTTAATATTACCTAAAAGAGTCTGTATTGCGATTGCCCGCCGCCCGTTTCTCGGTTGCCCTGTCAGGGTAAGTGCGGTTTCGATAAGTTTAATTGCACTTTCGGTTTTTTCGGGATAGGTGACGGTGTAACGGGGACTTGATTGGTCTTCAATCCCGTCGAGCGCCTCAATAAGCGCCTTTAGTGTTGATTTCTTGTGCGCACAGGTACCCACCACAGGAACACCGAGTTTTTCGGACAGTTTTTCAAGGTCGGGTTCAATTCCGCGGTGCTTTGCCTCGTCCATAAGGTTTACGCATACGATTACCCTCGGTGTGGCTTCAAGTATCTGTAATACAAGGTTCATATTGCGCTCAATACAGGTGGCATCACAAACCACGACAACTGCCTGCGCCTTGTCTGAACAGATAAAGTCGCGTGCAACCTCCTCCTCGGCAGAGCGCGCCGAAAGTGAGTATGTTCCGGGCAGGTCAACAAGGGTATAGTCGCGTGCGTCACCGCGGCAGACACCCACCGCCGTAGCAACCGTTTTTCCTGCCCAGTTACCTGTGTGCTGATTCATACCCGTAAGCGCGTTAAAAACACTGCTTTTGCCGACATTCGGATTGCCTGCAAGTGCTATAGTAATGTTATCGCTTTTGCTTTTTGCACCCGACAGTGTAAGCCCAGCGGCACCGATACCTACCGAGTTTTTAGTAAGTCCCATATCAGTCGCCTCCAACTCTCTGTATACTGATTTTACGCCCATCTTCGCTTCTCAGGGCGATTACCGCACCGCGCACAAGGAATGCCGCGGGGTCGCCCGACGGACTTTTTCCTACGCATTTTACGGTGCCTCCCTTAACAAAACCTAAATCTAAAAGCCGTCTGTGGATATCGCCCGATGTATCTATATTTTCGATTATTGCCGATTCGCCTGTGTCAATATCAAAAAGGGTATAAGTCCCCATAAAAAACACCTCATTCAGGGTCGTTACAGACCCGTCTAACACTATGCTATTCGGGCGAGGGGGGATTTGTTACATCACTTTATCTAAATAAAGTGTGAAAGTGACGTCAAAACTGTCGTTATATACAAATGTTTGGAAAATAGGTAAAAAACACTTTACAACTTTAATTTGGTAAAGTATAATGTTGGTATACAAAAACGGTTTTACCGTTTATTTTGAAAGGAAGATACATATGAAAAAGTTAATCGCACTTATTATGTCAATCGCAATGCTTCTTTGCTTTGCAGGTTGCGGCGCAAAGGACACAGCATCTGATGCTGATTCTAAAAAAGAGGTTATCGTTGTAGGCTACACAATCTACGAACCGATGAACTACAAGGATGATAATGGCAAACTCGTAGGTTACGATACCGAACTTGCAGAGGCTGTTTTCGCAAACCTCGGTTATGATGTTTTGTTTCAGGAAATTGTTTGGAAAAATAAATATACCGATGTAAATTCGGGAACAATCGACTGCATCTGGAACGGCTTTACCTGCAATTCCAAAGATGATGACGGTATTGCCCGTACCGAAAAGGTTGATTTCTCCTACAACTATATGGAAAACCGTCAGGTAATCGTTGTTAAGAAGGATTCGGGCATTACATCTGCCGCCGATTTAAAGGGCAAGTTTGCCGCAGGCGAAAGCGGTTCTGCAGGCGAAACCTATGCAAAAACTTTTGAGGGCGTAAACTTCAAGGGCTTTACTGCACAGACCGACTGCCTTAAAGAGGTTCTTGCAGGAACTGCTGATTTCGCTGTACTTGATGCACAACTTGCAAAAAGTTATTGCGGTAACGGCGACTATGCTAACCTTACTATTGTTGATTCACTTTCCAGCGATGTTGAATACTATGCAATCGGTTTCAAAAAGGGTAGCGAACTTGTTGCAAAGGTTAACGAACAGCTCGAAATCCTTGCTGCAGATGGCACTAT
>JAZREH010000364.1:0-2257 GCA_045660705.1 Acutalibacteraceae bacterium | reverse complement strand
TTGCCCAACCCGAAACGGTCTGACCGAGCAGTGCCGACACAACCGCCCATATCACACCTGCAAAACTTACAACCGATATTAACATACCAAGCGCGCATATCATCTGAAGCGGTTTTATCGAAAGGCTTGTTATACCGTTTAGTGCAAGGGACAACATTCTTCTGAACGGATAGTGGCTTTTGCCCGCAAGCCGCTTTGTACGTTTGTAGTATACACTTGTCGACTTAAATCCCACAAGCGGAAGCATTCCGCGCAGGAAAAGATTTGTTTCTTTAAAGTTTTCAAGTTCCCTTAAAACCCTTGACGAAACAAGTCGGTAATCGGCGTGGTTATAGACAATTTCCGCACCCATAAAGTTTAAAAATTTATAAAACGACTGTGCCGTAAAACGTTTTAAAAAGCCGTCGGTTTCGCGGTCGTTACGAACACCGTAAACCACCTCACACCCGTCGTGATAGGCGCGCACCATTTCCTCCATCGCAGTAATATCGTCCTGTCCGTCACAGTCAATCGATATGGTGATATCACATTTGTCCTTTGCCTCCATCAGTCCCGCAAGAACGGTGTTCTGATGCCCGCGGTTGCGGCTTTGTGAAATACCGATAAAACGGGAATCTGATTTTGCAAGTTCGGTTATTACATCCCACGTTTTGTCGCGACTGCCGTCATTCACAAACATTATTTTACTTTTATCCGAAACAAGACCAAGCCCAATAAGTTTTTCTACCTCGCCCAAAAATATCGGTGCAGTAATCGGCAGTACCGCCTCCTCATTATAGCAAGGAACAATAATATATAATGTAGGTTTCATTTAATTACCTCTGTTAAATATATTAATATAATTATATATCCCCTGCTTTTCTTTGTCAAGAAAGGTGGAACTTTCTGTTGCAATAAAATGGAATATGTGTTAAAGTTAGGGTAGAAAGGATACGATAAAATGAAAAAGATATTATTCACCGCGAATCTGGATTCGTTTTTTACAAAATTTCTGATTCCACAACTTAAGTGGTTCAAGGAAAACGGGTATGAGGTGCATATTGCCGCCAAGTCGGAGGGGATTGATATTCCCTACTGCGACAAGGTTTTTAATGTTGATTTTGCCCGCGGTTTAAATTTAAAGCAAAACATCAGGTCGTATAAGCAGTTATGCGCAGTCCTTAAAGACCAGAATTATGACATCATCAGTTGCCACACCCCTTTTGGCGGTGCTATAACCCGCCTCGCAGCACATAAGTGCGCAACCAAAGACACCCGCGTTGTTTATATGGCGCACGGTTTCCACTTTTATAAAGGCGGCTCAAAAATTAAAAATCTGCTCTTTTACACCGCAGAAAAGTTCCTCGCCAACTATTCAGATGCTATTATTACCATAAATATGGACGACTATGAAATCGCATCTGAAAAGTTTAAATCGGATGTCAGATATGTCGAGGGGGTCGGTCTTGACCCTGCCAAGTTTGATTTTGAACTTAACGATGCCGAAAAGGCAGAACTTCGCGAAAGCCTTGGTCTGTCAAATGACGATTTTGTTATGATATACCCTGCTGAACTCTCCCCGCCAAAGCGCCATAAGTGGCTTTTGGAAACGCTGTGTCCCCTTTTAAATGAAAACCCAAATTTTCATCTGCTTTTACCTGGTAAAGATTCACTTGACGGCACCTGTCAGGAGTTTTGTTCTCAGTTAGGACTTGACGGTCAGGTGCATTTCCTCGGTTTCAGGCGCGATATACCTAAACTTTTAAAGATTTCGGATATGTCGGTGACCTCGTCAAACCGCGAGGGTCTGCCCGTAAATGTTATGGAAGCAATAAACGAGGGTCTGCCCGTTGTTGCCACCGCCTGCCGCGGCAACCGCGACCTTATCGAAACGGGTAAAAACGGTTATATCGTCGGCATCGACGAAAAAGATGCATTCCGCGCGAATGTTATGACCGTTTACAGTATGGATGCTACCGCGCGTGCGCAAATCAAGGAATTTGATAAGGGCGTAATAAGTAAATACCTCCTAGAAAATGTCCTTGATAAAATCATTAAAATTTATATCGGTGAATAAGAAAACATCTGTCTAAAGACACTAATAACAAAAACTCTCTGCTTTAATCGGCAGAGAGTTTTTTCTATATAAAAATCAGTCTAACGGTTTCATCGTCGGAAACAGGATTACTTCACGGATTGTATCCGAATTTGTAAGCAGCATTACTGCGCGGTCGATACCGATTCCCATTCCGCCTGTGGGGGGCATACCGTATTCCAT
>JAZREH010000363.1:0-2235 GCA_045660705.1 Acutalibacteraceae bacterium | reverse complement strand
CTTAATTTGCGGTTTTCGTCGGTTGGAAATTGAATTCCTCACGTTTTCTTTCAAGTTCGAAGTTTATTTCCTCGTTCCAATAAAGCAACGCTTCACGCGGATTCTGACTGTCAATAACCGCCGAAACAAATGCATTATTTATTGCTCTTTGAATAAAGTAACTTCCGGGCGGGTTAGGAATGTCGGTCACAACCGAGCGTTGTTTTTCTAAAGAAGCAAGTTGCTCACTTCCCCAAGAAAGTTGGCGCATCGCTTCCATATTTGCGGGGTTATAACGACCTGCTGCACCTAATATTGATTCAATATCGGCGCCGTATCGTGCCTGCATATCAGCAGATAAAAACCACTTCAAAAAAGTCCAAGCCGCATCGGGGTTTTTACAGTTTTTGGTAATAACCGCACTTGTCGATGCCATAAGTTGCGTATTGTTTATAGTGCCTTCTTTGTCCTTTACTCCCGCTATGCTTACCATTTCCCACATTCCCGTAAGTTCCGGTGCACCTAATTTCAAATTGTTATATGAAGTATAAGCAGCAAGGGCAAGCGGCATTTCACCAGTACGAAATCGGTTCATAAAATCATACGATTGCGGTGCACCGTAATCGGTATAAATTTCAACAGATGTTTTAAAAGCCTCATACGCCGTCTGTGAATCAAGTTCAGCTTTCATAAGATCTTTACTGTATATCGAACCGCCCATCTGATACAAAATCGTTTTAAACAACGATGAATCCGTAACTGCACCTATGCCTACCGTCATATTATTGGAATTCAAAACAGGCAATACGTATAAAATAAGTTCTTCCCAAGTTTCAGGAACAGATATACCAAGTTCTTCAAAAATGTCGGTGCGATAAAACATCATATTGAATGATTGCGTTATCGGCAAAGCATATATTCCCTCTTGATATTCAAAAGCAATAAAACTACATTCGCAAAACCAATCCCTTACTTTGTCAAAATCTTCAAACTGCGAAAGGTCATAAAGTGCATTTCTCATTGCAAGATTTACAGGGTCGGTTTCGGCGCGGTCAAGTGCAATATCCGGTCCTCGTCCGGCAAGAATGGCCTCAATTAGTCCCCCTGCAACAAGTTCTACACCCACCCCTATTTTATACTGCGGTGTAAAGGTATCTTCAACCATATTCTTAACAAGTTGTGCCTGATCACGTCCGGTAGAAACCCAAACACGTAACGTTTCTTTTGAGTCATTGTTTTTTTCGGTATCAAGAACGGTATAATCGGTCACAAATGACGCTATAAATCGCTTAGTTCTATAAACAACCGACCTAAAAAAACCTGCCTTTTCAAGAGGCAATTCACCGTTTTCGCCCACAAACGCGATAACATCGATTTCAAGCGGTTGCTCGCGAAGTTTATTTGCCCAAGAAGCAAGCGAACTAATATTTGACTTGAATCGACTCAATCGAGAACTTTTAGTAAAGCTCGAAGGATTTTCAATTATATCTTCAATTTGATAATAAAGTTGGTTAAGCGTTACCGTTTCACTGCCTTGTCCGCTGTAATAACGCTCTATCATATCAATTATCACCCGAATATCCGATGAGTATTTTTTAAGGTCATCAACAAAGTCGGGTATTTCGTTTTCAAGGTCGTAGTCGCGATATACATCAGGGGATGTACCTGTTATGGTAATTATCTTTCTGTAAAGCGTATTAAGGTCATATATTATATCTTCCAAATTTGAAAGAACCTTTGTGTTATCGCCCAATACAGCCTCAAGTGCAATCGTGTTTATACCTTTATTTAAATAGACATATCTGTCGTCAAATGTACCTATCTGCCAACCAACACCATATTCAAACGACAAATCTTCCGCCTCTGCAAACGGTACTTCACCGTTTACATAAAGCCGTCTGTGAACCGAAATTCCGTTATAGAAATTTTGTTTAAACCGTAGTGCAATTCTGTAAAGTCCTGCTTTAGGAACTTCAAACTCCCATTTTGCAGTATCGCCGACATAGCGCCAATTTGTACCACCCAATGTGTTGAGTTTTATGTAACTGAAATCCGACGGATATGTTGCCGCATCCGAAAGGTCGCTTGATGCAATAAGTGATCTTGACGAAACCGTTGTAACCTCTTCCGCTTGCACAAAAATAGTATTATCTTCGTATTTTTCACCATTAGAATACTTTTTTAAATATTCATCGTACTCGGGCAATGAAGTATATGTACCTACAAGCGAAAAATTACGAATTTTAAGCGCATCAC
>JAZREH010000362.1:0-1430 GCA_045660705.1 Acutalibacteraceae bacterium | reverse complement strand
TAATTGTATATCCATTTCCGTCCAAAGTGCCGCTGAAAACCGAATGGGCAGGTGTGGCGCTCGCCTCATAGACATTCTTTGTGTCACCGATAGGTGTCCAACTGTCAAACGACGAAAGGTCGATATCGTTTGTAAGAATGTACTTTCCGTCAAGGGGATAGTTTGCATCAACACCGATTTTTGCAAGTTCGGCGCCTGTGGAAATTTTGATATAATCGGGATATAAAAGGTCGTATTCCGCGATTTTAAGTACAGGACCCTGATCGCTGTCTGTCCATTTATCCGAAAGTTTAAGGCTTGCAACTGTAGATGCGGCAAGTTCACTTGTTGAAACCATTGTTCCGCTTACAGGATAAATAGCGGTTTCTGCCGCTTTTTCGGTGTATTTATCGGAATTCGAATAGGAATTTGTAATAACGGTATTATCAAGTGTTGTCTTGCCAAAGAAACCACCAATACGGGTTGCACCAGCCGTGTGTCCTGTAATGGTTCCGTCAAAAATGCTGCCTGTTATTTGGCAGGGCGTTTTGGTTTCATATGCATATCCCAAAAATCCGCCTGCACAACTTTGTTTTCCGTTGAACTGGGCGATAATGTCGGCGTTTGAATAGCAGTCGATAAACTTTGCACCGTTACGCGACTGTGCGATTATATCTGTGGCACCGGCAAAGGCACCTGCGCCACATACATTTTTGTTTGAAAGTTGAGTAACCTTAATCGAAGAATCAATTACCGCAACATTTGAAAAAATTGTGGGATTGCCGTTTGTGTCAGTCTCAATATCTCCTGCAATGGCACCTATAAACACATATCCGTCAAATCCTGCTGAAACATTTGCATCTTTAATTATAAGATTTCGTATTTCGGCACCCTCGGTATGGGCAAAAAGACCGGCGGAAAGCCTTGTAGCGCCGTCGGTGGCGGCAGAAAGGTTTATGGTGAGTCCTTTTATCGTGTGATTGTTGCCGTCGAAAAGACCCTTAAAGCCATCTGTACCGATGGTCATTTTTCCTATCGGTGTCCAGTTTTCAAATGACGAAAGGTCAATATGGTTCATAAGTGCATATTTTCCGTCAAGCGGATAATCAGTATCAACACCTATTTTTGCAAGTTCGGCGCCTGTCCGGATTTCTTTGAAAATTTCTGCTTCGGTTTCGAGATATGCCCAAACAGAGTTTGAACTGTCCGAAATATCGGTTATGCTAACCGAAACCTTACCGCTTGGTGTAACAAGCGCGTTTTCTTTGTCGTAATAGTACGAAAGGGTGTAGGTGGCGCCCGTTCCTACAAGCGTATTGTCGACATACCAATTACATTTGTATTTGTTGGTGTCTATGGCGTTGCCGTTTAACTTGGCGGTAAGGGTTGTGCCGTTGCAAATATTATCTTTATCAGAAGTAATTTTCGCGGTAAGATTTTCGTTGACTGTA
>JAZREH010000361.1:0-3276 GCA_045660705.1 Acutalibacteraceae bacterium | reverse complement strand
ATTTATATTTATATGTTCAGACAGTATTTTAAGGGTTTCCCGAAAGAACTTGAAGAATCGGGAAAGGTTGACGGTGCGAACAGTTTTATAATTTTTGTAAGGATTATTGTTCCTTGTGCGGTTTCTATGATAGTTACTGCATTTTTGTTCAGCCTTGTTTGGCAGTGGACCGATACTTTTTATCTTAATGTATTTATGCCCGATAACGATTTTCTGTCGGTGTCGCTTACGGGTCTGCCCGCCGCGGTTGGCGCTACCGACCTTAACTATCGCTCGATAATGAGTAATGTCAGCGTTATTTTGCTGATATTACCGATTCTGATAATATTCCTCTTTGCCCAAAGATTCTTTGTCGAGAGTATTGAGCGTTCCGGTATAGTAGGATAAAGGAGATAAAAATGAAGAGAATAATCAGCATTTTATTAAGTGTTATGATACTTTTCGGTTTGTTTACGACGGTTTCACGCGCCGAAACGGATATGGGCACAAGACTTCTTATGAACCAAACTGCGTATTTTTTATCAGAAGTACAGCAGGACGGTAAATATTCAGTTTTGGTGGAGTATTCCGCTATTGATGTTCACGGCTCGGATATCGAGTGTGCGATTTCGCTTGACGGTGAAAATAGTGATAACAAAATCTACAGTTTAGGTGTCAGACACACACTTTCCGAAACCACAAAAGATTCAAGCGGAAACGAACTTACCCCTAAGTGGCAGGAATATGGCGAACTTCAAAAGGATTATTTAAGCACCAAAACGGCGTTTGTTCTGGAAAGGGCAGTTTTTGAACTTTCCAAAGGTGTTCACAGTATCGGCATAACCATCAGCGACGGTGAGATATATGTTAAATCGCTCACCTTTGTGGCGTATAGTGACATTCCGTCGTATGAGCAGTATTTAAAAGACAATAGCGATAAAAAGAATAAAAGCGGTGTCGGGCCGATTACAGTCAGCGCCGAAAAGGTTTCGGCGGCTACAAGTAAGGTTATACTTCCTTTTTGCGATGCGTCAAGTCCTAAGGTAAGTCCTGTGGCAAACCGCTTGCAGGTTATGAACGCGCTGGGCGGCGAGGCGTGGAACCTTATAGGTCAAGAGGCGATCTGGGAAATTGATGTTAAACAGTCGGGTTGGTACTGTTTGTCACTTCGATACCGACAGGATTATACCGATGGTCGTGGTACCGTAAGGGAACTTAAAATCGATGGCGAGATTCCATTTAAAGAGTGCGGTCAGATTCAGTTCCCATATATTACAAAGTGGAAAAACATAGAGTTTGGCGGAGAAGAAAAACCGTATGCCTTTTACCTTAAAAAGGGTAAACATACGATAAGTCTTACACCTGCGCTCGGCGAAATGGGAAAGAAACTTTCCGATATGCAGGATATACTTACCGAACTTAATGCAATTTACCGCAAAATAATTATGATTACCAGCAGTACGCCCGATGCGTACCGCGATTACAGGCTTAACGAAAAGATTCCCGATACTATCGAAAAACTGAAAACCGAAGCAGATGCACTTCAGAAGTTAATTGATTCTATGCCCGATGGCACAAACTGTGCATTGCTTAAAAGAACGGTTGACCAGATGCGGGATATGTATAAGCATAAAAACACGATAGCAGGGGAGTTATCTAAATTCCAATCCAATTTAAGTTCACTTGGTACCTGGATAAGCGACCAGAAAACACAGAGTCTGGCGCTTGATGAAATTACGGTATACCCCGAAAACTGTGATTATCAGAAAAAGTCGGTTGGATTTTTAAGCTCGATTTTCTTTCAGGTAAAAAGGTTTTTGTACTCCTTTGCAGAGGAATATCAGACCGATAACAGCGCAAATGAAACCATTGAGGTATGGGTAACTACGGGTAGAGACCAGATGCAGGCGATAAGGCGTCTGTCTAACGAATCGTTTACCCCGAATACAGGTATACGCGCCGACCTTAAAATAATTGCTACGGCAGCGTTGCTTCCTGCCGTTGTTGCGGGAATCGGCCCCGATGTTGCACTTGGTGAACCTAATACCACACCTGTAAACTTTGCATCGCGCGGTGCGATGTATGATTTGAGCAGTTTTAAAGATGTTAATGAAATCACCCCGCGCTTTGCCGATGCAGCCCTTGTTCCGCTGCGGTATGACGGCGGTCTGTATGCGTTACCCGAAACGCTTAACTTTAATATGCTTTTTTACCGCACCGATATTTTTGACGAATACGGTTGGCGCGTACCCGAAACCTGGGACGATGTAAGAAATCTTATATTTGATTTAAGTAAAAACAATATGGAATTCGGATTTACATCAGGTTTTACAACCTACTGTATGATGCTTGCCCAAAACGGCGGCACGGTATACTCGCCTGACGGTTCGTATTCTACACTTGATGAATTACCTGCTATTAAAGCGTTTGAGGATTACACACAACTTTATTCCGAATATAAAATTCCCGTTTCGTTTAACTTTGCAAACCGTTTCAGAAGCGGCGAAATGCCGATTGCGATAACAGGTTATACGGCATATAACACACTTGAAGTGTTCGCACCCGAAATCAAGGGACTTTGGGATATCGCGTTAGTACCTGGTACCGCCGACCAAAACGGTGATATAAGTCATATTTCGACTGCTGACGGCCTTTGTGCATTTATCCTTGGCGATACCAAGAAAGCCGATGCTTCGTGGGAGTTTCTTAAGTGGTGGACTTGTGCCGATATACAGGCGAAATACGGCAACTCGGTCGAGGAAAAACTCGGTGCTGCGGCAAGATATGCGCCCGCCAATGTTGAGGCGCTTGCCGAAATTCCTTGGTCAACCGCGTTTTATAATGAAATTTCAAACCAACTTAAAAACGTTGTCGGAATACCCGAAGTGCCGGGCGGATATTTTACACCCCGTAACTTTAATAATGCTTTCAGGGCGGTTGTTTACGAGGGCAAAGATGCAAGGGAAACCTTGCTTGAATATGTAGAAATCATAAATACCGAAATAACACGTAAGCGCAAGGAATTCGGTCTTGCGGTCAGAGAATAGGAGGGGAGGATACTATGAATAAATACTCTGTATTACAGGAAATAAGGAAAAAGAAAGAGTGTTATCTGTATATACTTCCCTTTGGTATCCTTTTCTTTACATTTACGATTTTACCCGTATTTATGTCGATTTTCTTAAGTTTTACCGACTATAATGTGTTTTCAACACCGAATTTTCTGGGGTTTGAAAATTACATAAATATGTTCTTTAACGACGATGTGTTTTTAAAGTCGGTACTTAACACAATAAC
>JAZREH010000360.1:0-2354 GCA_045660705.1 Acutalibacteraceae bacterium | reverse complement strand
GAGTACATGTGACGGTTTAGGGTCATCATACCAAATCTCAGATTCGGGTATAAGCACCTTTACGCGGTAATCTATTACCACAAGACAATAGACCTTATTTTCTACTTTTTGACCCGTTTTTTTATCTCTTGTATACACCTTAATAACATCAATTCCAACAACTTTTCCTGTAAGAACAGATGCAGAACGGTACGATGCATAGATAGAATTCCATTCCTTTCGCTGTTCGTCAGACAAGTCTTTATCCATTTCGGTTATCGGCAATTTATCTAAATCACTCATTTTGTTTTTCCTCCTTGAAAAAATGATATTCCCCGTCTTCTTTCCATACGAAACAGTAGTCGCAGGAAACATAAAGGTCTTTCTGCTGTTCGGGGTCTTCCAGCACAAAAACAACTACACGGTATTTTGCGTACATACCCTCAAGCGCGGCAGAAACAACTGCTTCACGCCCATTTGGAACAATGCAAATATCATATCGCCACAGTCGGTCAGCCCTGCTTCTGAAAAAGGTAACCGTGAATGGAAAAACACCCTTTTGAACATTTTCTATTTTCCCATCTGTTATCTTCATCATCAGTTCAGTTGCTATCCGAATATCCTCTGAAATTTCTTCACCGCGCTCAAGAAGATAACCCGAATATTCTCTGACTAATGCCGAAGATTTTAATCCGTTTACTGTAAGCAAAAAATCCGAAGAAGGATATTTTACTAAAAGCAGTTTCTCTGCCTGCTCACGCTTTATAAATCCTAAGGTTTTTATAATTTCATACAGGTATCTTCTTTGCATGTTCAAAAACATAACACCGCCCCCTATCCGTACAGCATATCCGCATCCACATAATTCGGCGGAAGGTCTACGACAAGTCCTCCCGTATCCTCTGTGAGCACATTGATGATAAGCGAACAAACAAACCCGATTGGTTTAGTCACACGGCTTTCATTGTTTTTCATCCGTGCCGCTACATCAAGAAGATGGTCGGTTGTAAGTCGGTAAAGAAGATTTCGTACATAAGTTTGCGGCATACGGGATTTATCCACCTGAACATATTCGGCAAAAAACATCCGTGTCAGGATATTTTTGAAAAACTCGGCAAGTTCCTCTGAAAAAATTGAAAAGTCACATTTTTCAAAAACACAGGACAGTTTTGCCTCGTCTTCCTCGCGCGCATTTAACAAACAGACCGACTCTTTTTCTGTTTTCAGGTTTTCTTTATCAAGATTTATATTATTATTCTTTCTTGGGTGCGATTTTGACATATCTTGATATTCCGAATCGTCAGTTCTTGATGTGTCATTCTGGCATGTCTTGATATGCTGTTTTGGCAGTTCTTGATATGCCATTTCGGCATGTCTTGATGTGCCATTTTGGCATATCTGCTGTTCATCAGGGTTTTCGGGCTCTTTTTCTTCATTTTTACCGTTAAAACCCGAAGAAAATTCTTCAGCATTTTCATCGTTTATAACCATCTTCATAACATATAACAGATTCGGATAACCTCTGCCCTGCCGTTGCTCAAACAATAATTCCGCCGCTATAAGCTCCTTGAATGCGGCTATGGTTTTCTTATATGTAATGTTTAGCGTTTCGGCCGCATCTTCCCTTGTGTATATTAAATACACCTCACCGTTTTCGTTTATCCATCCGTTTCTTTGGGACAGCGTTAAACGGTTAAGCAAAAGTGAATATATCATTTTGGCTTCCAAAGAAATCTCTCTGTATTTAGGCTCTGCGAGCAGTGTAAGCGGAAATCTTAAATATTCCTCATTCAGCACATCACTGATATGATAAACTCTGTTATTCATTTTCCTATTCCTTTCAAACGTTTTTCGGCTCTGTATCTGTAAGTTTTCTACAGTCTATCTTTTTCGAAATATCTATTCTCGGACTTAAATCAAGTTCCTTTTCATCAAGTATTACTTCTTCACTCACCTCATCAGGCAGTGGGATCTGCACCTGATATTCAGGGACCTTTTCTTTTTGTTCTTCCTTCGGTTTCTGACCTGTTTTTTTACTTTGTGCATCGGTTGCACTTTTTCGCCACGCAGGAATATATTCTATAGACTTGCAGTATTTTAAACTTTTGAATGACGGGTGTTCTTCGGGTGTTATTTTGTCAAGCATTAAGGGCTTGGCACCTCTTATAAGAAGTATCGCCTTATCTTTAGGTAGGCGCCGCACCTCATCGGGCATCATAAGCGGTCTGCCCGTACTTGATTTATTATGCGTAAACGGCTTTGTTGTATTAAGCACGGGTGAAAACAGCGGCATCATCGGTATCATTGAATTATTTACCCTCACTGTTATTTCTCCGCACTGGTCGCTTATAAACTCGGCTGTCATAGCGTCATTA
>JAZREH010000359.1:0-1221 GCA_045660705.1 Acutalibacteraceae bacterium | reverse complement strand
GGCGTTCGATGTAGCGGACCTTGGCGTTTTTGCCGACGAAAAAGGTGTGGATACCGTCGTGACGGGATTCCTCACTACCGCAGTTGTGTATGCCGCAACCCGCCATAATGGTAACATCAGAGTTGTCGCCGATAATAAAGTCGTTGTATACAAGGTCGTTTACTCCCGAAGCGTCGATGATAACGGGTATGTGTACCGTTTCACCAACGGTGTTCGGGCGGATGATAACCTCGATACCCTGCTTGTCCGCCTTGTTTCGTATGTCGATGTTTTCGGTGACACGGCGGGAAGACAGAGCGCCGTTGGCACGAATGTTGTATGCACCGTCGGGTGTGCCGTCCATATCGGCAATTATTTTAAGAAGTTCAAGTTCGGTGTTATTAAGTTCTGCCATTACTGTGCCCCCCTCATATTGTCGGTAAGAACCTTGCACGCCGCCTGTGTGGCATCAAGCAGTTCGGGTAGAATGTCGTCCTTTGCGCCGAATGCTTTAAGTTTTCCTGCGGCAAGCACCACAACCTTGTCGGCAATGTTCAGTATTCTCTCCTGATGCGAAATTATGATAATCGAGCCACCAAGTCGACTGCGCATATTTTCAAAAACATTGATAAGGTTTGAAAAACTCCACAGGTCGATACCCGCCTCAGGCTCGTCAAACAGTGAAACCTTGGTGCCGCGTGCCAAAACGGTGGCGATTTCGATGCGTTTAAGTTCGCCGCCCGAAAGCGAAGCGTTGACCTCGCGCCCGATGTAATCGCGCGCACAAAGACCGACCTGTGAAAGATAGTCACAGGCATCTGAAATGCTGATATCCCTGCCTGCGGCAAGGCGGATAAGGTCGTGCACCGTAATTCCCTTGAAACGGACGGGTTGCTGAAATGCGAAACTGATACCCTTTTGAGCGCGCTCGGTCACCGAAAGGTTAGTGATGTCCTCACCGTCAAGCAGTATCTGTCCCGAAGTCGGCGTAACGATACCCGCAATAATCTTTGCAAGGGTGGATTTTCCGCCGCCGTTAGGTCCGGTTATAGCAATAAATCCGTCGTCTAAAGTAAGGGATATATCCTTTAAAATTTCCTTTTCGCCGTCCTCATTTTCGGCAGAAAAAGAAATGTTTTTAAGTTCAAGCATAATTGCCTCCCAAAATACATAATATTCTAAATTAAATTATATCCCTAAAAGCACAAAAAAGCAACAATTTTTTCGTGTATTCCCCTTGTA
>JAZREH010000358.1:0-3994 GCA_045660705.1 Acutalibacteraceae bacterium | reverse complement strand
TGGGCGGGCGAATGAACTTCGTCGATAAGGCGGTCATAATCAAGTCTTTTAAGGGATAAAAGTTTTAACTGTGCCATAATATCATCGTGTGTTGTCCAAAGACCCTTTGATGATTCAACTTGTGGGCGGGCAATTGTGTGAGCGCCGATAAGGCTTATTCCGGGTCCGTGTACCTTTCGGTAGTAATCGATTGTAAAATCTGAACTACGGGTACATCCGAGAAGTGCTACTCTGCCGAATTTTGCCATACAGTCAAGCACCGTATCAAGTGCTTTTCCAACTCCTGTTACCTCAATCGCGACATTAACACCGCCGTTCGTAATTTCCTTAACCTGTTTTGCAAAGTCTGGGTCAAACGGGTCAAGCGCGAAGTCAGCACCAAGGGAAAGCGCCAGTTCGCGTTTTTCGGGTATCGGGTCGGCAGCAATAAGCGGTGCCGCACCCGCGGCGCGCAGTTGCATTATCGCCATAAGACCCAAAACGCCCTGTCCCATTACGATTGCGCTTTCTCCGATTTCAATAGCGCATTTTCTTATCGCCGCCAAGGGGAAGCATCCGATATGGCAAAGTGCCGCCGCACCGAACGAAACATTATCATAGGGAATTTTATGTACATTTGAAATGCCAATGCGGTTATACTCGCTGTGGGTACTCCACGAAAGGGCGACGCGGTCACCAACCTTGACAGAAGTTACGCCCGCGCCAACTTCTGTTACCGTGCCAGATGAACTGTAACCCGTGTATTTGGGGTAGGTTGCATCACACGGCGCCTCTGCGGCAGATAAATTTCTGTCACCGATAAGATTTGCTTTTTCGGTGCCGCTGCTTATGGTCGAACGCTCTAACTTTACAATAACGCCGTCCGTATGGGCACTGTCTACACTGTTTTCGAGAAATTCTACGGTGTTTTGTGCCGTAAAAACTATTTGCCTGTTAAGCATAATAATCACCTCAAGCGTATTGTAAACCGTTGACAGGCCGATTAAAATATGCTATCCTTTAAAAAAACATACACTATTCTGTAAAATTGGGTGAAAAAATGCTATGAATAATACGTTTTTCTCTAAAGACTTTATTTTTAATGAGTTTTCTTTTTCGGCGCAACGCCACAATGACGCCTCCGGCGGCAATCATATTCATTATATCGGTTATCTTCACGAGGGTAGTGCCAGAGTAGAATACGGCGACAAGATTATAAATATACCCGAAGGCAGTTTTTTATACCTACCAAAGGGGATAGGGTATCATTCATATTGGTTTGTGGGTAAAAGCGGTGTAGTCCGCTTTGATTCTTACGGATTTAGAAAGATTCCTAAAGCAGATAATATTTCGTACCCGTTTCAAAAAATAGAACCGTTTGAAGAGGCACTTGAAATAAACAGAAAACTTACTAAAGATAAAAAGTTATCCTGCCGTTCGGTTGGATTGTTTTATCAGTTGCTTGGCGTGTTGTTTGAAAAGATGGAATGTGTAAGTAGCAGCAAAAAATCCGCCCTTGTTCAAAAGGCGGAGGACTTTATGCGTGAAAATATCTCTTTTTCGGTAGGGGATATTGCGCGATATTGCGGTGTTAGTGAAAGTGGCATTTACAACGCTTTCAAAAGCGAAAAGGGGATAACGCCTGTGGAGGCAAAGCAGATTATTTTTGTTGAACGCGCCCGCGAGATGCTTATGAACACAGATATGTCTGTTGAGTCGATAAGCGCCGAGCTCGGTTTTGGTACGGCAGGATATTTCCGTAAAATTTTCACCAAAATTACAGGAAAAACACCGAGAGAGGTCAGAAAAGAGAGTCCGTTTTGACTATTTATATACGCTTTTGTACTGTGTTGGTGTCAAACCGAAATGCGCTTTAAAGCAACGGGAAAAATATGCGCTGTCACGAAAACCGTTTCCGGTCGCACACATATTTATCGGGGTGCCGCCTTTAATCTGTTCTGCCGCCGATTCAAGCCGCATTGTGCGTATGTATTTAGTGACCGAAAGGCCCGTAATTGCTTTAAACCGCCGACAAAAATACGCTTCGTCGTAACCGTATTTTTTACTCAAAAACGAGGTTGAGATATCCTGTCGGAAATTCTCGCTTATGTATTCAAGAACATTGTTTAGCCTTGAATCGCTCGGTGGCGCAGTTCGGTGTGTGGCATAGCGGGTCAAAAAACCTAAAAGTTCATACTGATGTCCGATGATTCTCAAGGCGTGTTCGCCTTGATTTTTTTGTTTTATAAGCGAAGCAATTTTTTCAAGAACATCATTAATTTCAACACAATGTATTGGAAAATCAAACTTAATATTGCCTGACAATAAAGGATAAATATGCGATTTGGCGGCGACAGTGTCGTTTTTTAAAGATGACACATCAAACATATAAACACTATACGCTACACCGCCATCACCTGAAGTTGCGGTATGCAATTCGCAGGGTGACGCAACGGCAATATCACCGACACAAATTTCGGTTGTTCTGTCATCGAAAGTCACAGTCATCGAACCGTCGGTTACATATAAAATTTCAATTCTTTCGTGCCAATGTGGCCGCATACAACACTGATTAGCAGAAAATTTAAACTCAAGATATCTTACGGAATTTTCGCCGTATATTACAGGCGTGATTTCTTTTTTGTAATCAAGTAACATAAAATCACCAAAAGTCAAAATTGTGAAACAAAAAGTCAAAAACGTACAATAGTACAAGGTTATTATATGCTAACATAAATTATAAAATTTTGCAAGGAGAAAGTTTTATGAAGATTGGTGTTGTAATAAATTTCACCTCAATCGAAGGTATGCCCGAACAACTGAAACGACTTAAAGAAAACGGCTTTGATAACTGCCAACTTGTCGGTTGGAAGATGCCGCTTTTGACCGAGGAAAACGCCCTTTTACTAAAGGATATATTCAGCGAGTACGGCGTCGAAATTTCGGCATTCTGGTGCGGTTGGGAAGGACCCGCTGTATGGGATTTTATTGACGGTCCGCTGACCCTTGGTCTTGTACCCGAAAAGTACCGCGAGGTGCGGATAAAAAATCTGTGCAAGGGTTCTGATTTTGCCAAAATCCTCGGTGTAAAGAATGTCGTTACACATATGGGCTTTATTCCCGAAGACCCCAATAACCCCGTTTTTGCAGAACTGTGCGATGCCGTTAAAAAGGTTGCTTTACATATCAAAGAAAACGGTCAGTATTTGCTTTTTGAAACGGGTCAGGAAACGCCGATTACAATGCTTCGTTGCTTTGAAACGGTGGGTCTTGATAACCTTGGTGTAAACCTTGATACGGGAAATCTTATCCTGTACGGAAAGGCAAACCCCGTCGATGCGCTTGATGTGTTTGGAAAGTATGTGCGAAATCTCCACGCCAAAGACGGCGTTTATCCGACAACCGGCAGATGTCTTGGCGACGAAAAACGCCTTGGTGACGGCAAGGTGGACTTTAAGTCACTGTTTTTAAAGTTAAAGCAACTCGGTTATGATTCTTTTGTTACGATTGAACGCGAAATCGAGGGTGAAAAACAGATTGAGGATATAATCTATGCAAAAAAATATCTTGAAGACATAATCGGCGAAATTTACAAATAAAAGAGGTATGATTTTATGTTAAAGGTTGCACTTGTGGGTGTCGGTGGTATAAGCGGTGTCCACATTCCTGCTTGGAATTCTATGGAGGATGCCGAACTTATCGCTCTGTGCGATATCCGACCCGAAAGGATGGAAAGGTACGGGGGAAAACGCCACTACGAAAATGTTGACGAAATGCTTGAAAAGGAAGATATTGATATACTTGATATCTGCCTGCCGACATTCTTGCATACCGAGGTCGCCCTTAAGGCGCTTAATAAAGGGATAAACGTGCTTTGCGAAAAGCCTCTCTCACTTAATACCGACGAAATTTCACTGCTCTATGATACTGCCGATAAAAACGGAGTTAAAATTATGGCGGCACAGGTTCTTCGCTTCTGGTATGAGTATGAGGTGTTAAAGAATATTTACGAAAC
>JAZREH010000357.1:0-5749 GCA_045660705.1 Acutalibacteraceae bacterium | reverse complement strand
TATTTCCGACAACGGCGAAATTTATACCAATCTTCGCGGCTATGATAACTATAACCTGTGGCATTTTGCAGAAGAAACCAACTTTAAGCAGGGATTTGTTGTAATTCCCGTCGGCATTTATAAGAACGGGACTGCACTTGCGGGCAAAGATGTCAAGTTTTCGATGACACTTCAGAACTTGCGCGAATATAAGCAGAATGCGTCTACGGGTGCCGTTACACAAACGGGCAATAAGTTTGGAAACCGTACAATGTATTTCGATAACTTCTGCACGATAAGTGACCTTAATATGTTCTTAAGTTCGCTTGAAGATGTGTCGTACAATGTTTCGGACACACCGATTTATGCCTGTGATGAGGTTGATACCGATAAAAAAACTTTCACAAGTTCCGAGTTTGGTTCTACATACAGTTACATTCTCGGCGGCGACCAAGGTATTTCATATAACCTTAAGGATACGGGTAGCGGACTTTACGGTATGTCGCTTAAGTTTACGGCACCGAAAAGTTCCGACTATGATGTTTCAAACTACATAAAGGTTATAAATAACAGCATTGATGCCTCGGTATACTACCGACTTATAAAAGAGGATACATCGGGCACTGAAACACAGGTCTGGCCCCAAAACGGTTGGTACCAGATGACGGCAAATGCCTCGAACTATAATCCCGAATCTCCGCTTGAACTTCAGACGGTGCACCTTGAAAAGAATGAAAAACTCCGTTTTGAAGCATATGCCGATGTTATGTCGGAATCGGGCGGCGAGGTCAACATCAAACTTGTAAACACATATCTTGTCCCTACCGAAACGGTAGAAACCTCAAAGGGTACCGTTACTACATATCCGTCGGTAAATTATATGGACTGCTTCCATACAACGGGCGCCTTCTCAGGCAATAGATATGTGGCGGGTGCGAGCCGTTGGAATTTCAGCGCAATGGATCTTAACGATTACAGCGTTATTCCGCTTGATAACTATGCTGAGTCTTGGGGCAGAATGACCTACCGTAATATGTCTGGTGGAATAGTTGGTGTTTATACCGATATTTATAATGATTCCGCCACCCTTAAAACCCAAACTAACAGCAAAAACGGTGTTAGAATGGATTTCACCTCAACACAAAGCGGTACCGCTGTGATTTCAATGCAAAATGTACCTACAAGCGGTTCGGCGCCTGCAAACCTGCGAATAATGCTTAATGATGAGCAGATTTACCCCGTAGGTGCCGCGTGGACACAAAGCCCTGACCAATTTTCGGTCAGTTGCGACATAAAGGAAGGCGACCTTATTTCCATTCAGCAGTACTGTTCGGGCGGAAATACTATGAACGGTGTGCCTACCGTCAGTGTCTATACAGGGAATACCGCAAACCTTGCGGGAAGTACCTATTATTCGGCACTTCGTGAGCGTCCGTGGCAGGGTAAAACCTATAACGGCGATTGGGACCAAAGCGGTAATATATGGAACTTCAATCTGTATGAAGGCTCCGTTAAGACGGGCGACAGTTTCAGTTCCGACGATAACGGACTTGTCTATAATTCGGAACTTGGAACTGCCGACGGTTATCGCTTTACCGATAAGGAGATACTTTTCGGTATAAGCGAGGCAAAACGCGGTCTTTCGATGGACTTTAATGTTCCGCTGACGGGATTTTACGATGTGGGATATGCGCTTAAGATACTTGAAGGAAACGGTAAGATATCCTATCGTATACGAAATGGAAATACACAGATTTATCCCGCAAGCGGTTGGGGTAGTTTCGATGCCGAAACACCCGCCACCGAATGTCACGAACTTGAACTTACGGCGGGTACGGTGCTGACGATTGAAGCCTATGCTGCCGAGATGTCAGGACCGATTACACTCTCCCTCGGTGACCCTACTATTGTTTATAATAATGAGTTTAACCTGAACGAAAACGGAAAATGTGCGGTATATAACGCCTTTACATTCCTTAATCAGGAAAGCGGATACACAGGTCCGATAACCCTTGATAATAAGCGTTTTGTTTATGAAATCGTAGATGGGTCACAGGGTGATATTTTGACCTATTCCGATGTACAGACGGGTAAATTCACCCTGTCCGATACTTCGCAGGCGGGCTATCAGATTGGCGACAGCGGGCTTAAAATGCTTTTGCCCGATTCGGTTTCGGGTAGGGTAACACTTACTTCACCCCGTCAGGGATAT
The DNA here is from genome assembly GCA_045660705.1 of Acutalibacteraceae bacterium. Classification (GTDB taxonomy): domain Bacteria; phylum Bacillota; class Clostridia; order Oscillospirales; family Acutalibacteraceae; genus UBA737. The sequence goes on along the minus strand of JAZREH010000357.1, from coordinate 3,558 downwards.
GCAAATATCTTTGGTGGTGCCGCTTCGTCGGATAACAGTGAATTTACCGTAACCGTTTATAAAAACGATGAACAACTTTACAGTCAGACGGCAACAACACACGATATCGATGTATATGCCGCACTTGCACAGGGTGACAAAATCACCGTAACCGCATCGGGTTGCGCTGAAATCATCTGGAATGCAATGGGAATTTCGGTCGACGGCGTTTACGATAACGAAAACGACCCTGACGCGTCGGTATTTACCGCTTCACTTGTCTTGCCTTACGGTGACGATACCTATGTCGGCAAGTACAAAGCGTCTGATAAGATTTGGAACTTCAAAACCTATTATCCCGAAAATGATAAGGTAAAGAATGTTGATTATTACGACAGTAAAAACAACAAACATCTTTACGAAAAGGCAAGCGGAGTGGGTTACTACTTCGAAAACAAACTGCTTTTCGGCGACCTTAAGGAAACCGATTCCGATACCGTAGGTCTTTCACTTGAATTTGCGGTACCGTACGATGAAACCTTTGAACTGTTTTCGGGTCTTCAGATTACATCACCCGAGGGTGCTACTGCCGATGTTTATGTCCGCATAACCAATAACGGCGAGGTTGTATGGCCCGCCAACGGCGATTGGAACAAGAACATAGGTGCTAAATCGGGTCAGGATATCATCATTCCGATGCAGTATTTTGAACTTGCCGAGGGCGATCGCGTGGCACTTCAGGTTTATGCCGAAAACATAAACGCCGCCGATGATACGCTTAAGATTTCTCTCGCGGCACCCAGAATCAGGGTACACGATGTGGTAGAGGGTAATACTGACTTTACTGCATTTGTTTACGGTGCGGGTGAACAAAGACCCTTTATCGGACTTGACTATGCGGGTAAGTATTACCATACCGAAGGTATGTGGAATTTTGAATTCCTTGATTTCTTCCCCGAAGGTACCAAAACCGATAACCCTGTTACAGTAAAGGGTGACGATTTCTCGATTAATAAGATTTCAAGCAACCTTGGCAGTGTTGCGGCAAACTACCAGATAGGGGACAGCAGCACAACCGTTGTTTCCTACGCTGCCGTTGATGCTTCGGCAAACCGTGTTCAGACAACGGGTCAAAGTATGCGCTTTGTTTCCCCGATAGACGGTACCGTTAAACTTCTCGGAACACCCGTTGTATCATCACTTGTTGCAAATCAAAAGGCGTACTTCCGTATTCTTCATAACGGCGAAACCGTATACCCGCTTGAGGGTGACTGGGAAACACTTGATTTAGAAAACAACAAGTCGAAATTTGTTGATTTGGAACTTGATATCCTTAAAGGCGATGAAATATACTATCAGTTCTATACCGATGCCGGGGATTCTTTGATAGCGACGATGTCTAACCGACGCGCAACGGCAACCTTCAAACTTAATCCCGCGGTTGTATATTACGATTATATTTCGACCACCAAGACCAGTTTCAAGTTCCTTACCGATATTCCTAAAGGACTGCAAATAAGCCCCTATTGGCAGGCTGAATACAGTATGGACCTTGAAGATGTCAAGTGGGAACAACTTGAAAGATATCATTCAAGTTGGAAGATGTGGCTTAATTCCAATGAAAGTATGGGTTGGTCAACTGAATATGCACAGGCGTGGATTAAAAACGGTTTCGGCAAGACGGTACAACCGATTGTATCGGCAACCTATACCGCACACGCCACGGGATACATCAATATTAATAAGATGAGTTTTGGAATTTCCAATAATGTTGTCCGTTTCCCCACCAATGTACGCATTACGCAAAATGGCGAAAAGATATGGCCTGCAAACGAAGATTGGGCATTGGTGACACTTGAAAACAAACCGTCAATCACATCCTTTAAGTTTGCTATTACCGAGGGTGACAAGATACGGTTTGAGGTTACGCCTGCCGAACCGATGGAGGTCGGTGCCAACGATGTAAGACTTGATATCAATCCGCAGTTTACCTACACCAAATATGATGAGGTATATTCAAAGGATAAGGATATCTTCGGAATGCTTGATGAAGAAACCTATAAATACTTTAAGGCGCTTACCGCAAATCAGTTTGACGCGACACCGAACAGCACCATGGCGCAGTCGTCTGCCTTCTTGGCTGCAATAGCACAGCGTGATAAAAACTGGCTTGAAAAGGTTCAGGGCTCGTCACAGTCAGGTAGCGGCAATAATTCTTCGGGCACGATTACCATTGTAAAACCCGGCACACCCGACCAATATATCCCCGGCACAGAAGAAAAGGTAATCAAACGCCGCAAGAAGGTCGTTGTAACGCTTACAGGCGGCATACAGATATGGGCAATCGTACTGATAGTTGTCGGTTCGGTATTAGTGGTTGGAACAACAATCTTCTTTGTTGTATTCATACGCAAAAAGAAAAAAAGAAAGGCTAAAGGTGAAAATCAATGAAAAGAACGGTATTTTCTCGTGTAATGGCACTTGTACTGGTATGCTTTATGATTGTGTCGGTCTGCGGCTGCGGTCAGAAAACGACTACCAGCACCTACTGGGAAGAGTTTGAAGAGGTTGTCGGCGGAACCGAGGGTCAGGTAATTAAGGGACAGGACGCCGTAACACAAATCGTAACACAGGACGGTACGGTTGTTGAGGTTGAAACCCGTGACGAGGTTGCGTCCGGCGGCGGTGTTGACCTTGGAGGCGCTTCGGTTTCTATCGCGTGCTGGGGTACATCACTTCAGGAACCTCAACCCGGTAATGCCGATTATAAAGATAAGGTTGCCCTTGTTGCGGCGATTGAAAAGAAGTATAACTGCAAACTTAAATGGGTACATATTGCGGATTCACTTACCTACAACAGCACATGGGCTACAGCGGCGGCATCGGGCACAAAGTTTGCCGATATTATGACCATAAATACATCGTGGGCTATGCCTACCCAGATTATGAAGGGTTATATCACTCCGATTGATGATTATTATAACTTTAATGACCCCGTGCTTAACGGTAAAGCAATGAACAACGTAAGTTATAAGGGTAAGCATTATGCACTTTACACCGCGGGTCGTGCAGGTATACCCTCAGGTACCTACTTCAATAAGGAACTGTTCTCCCGTTTCGGTGTTAAATCGCCCGCAGATTATGTAAAGGAAAACAACTGGAACTGGAATACATTCCTTGAATGTGCCAAAAATATGACCCGTGTAAGCGGTGGAACACAGTATTACGGTTATGCGCTTAAAAACGGTAATATCGGTGTTTGGGCTACAACCAACACCGTATTTGACCCGAATAAGGATGTTACAAAATTCCAGATGGATAAACCTGCATATATCGAGGGTATTCAGTTTGCTTGGGACCTTTATAATACCCACAATGTAACCCCGCGCGATTGCGGCGATTCGGTCAATGCGTTCAAAAACGGTACCGTTGCTATGATTCACGGCGATGCTTATGAAGCAACCGAGTATAAAGATGGTATCGGTTCGTCTAACCTTGGCTTTACACATCTTCCGCTTGGAAAGCAGGTTTCAAGTTACAGTCAACTTTATTCAACAAGTATCGGTTTGGGTTGGATTA
>JAZREH010000356.1:0-4057 GCA_045660705.1 Acutalibacteraceae bacterium | reverse complement strand
CGTCATAAAGGATGCCTGCCCAGTCGTTGTCGTTTGCCGAAATTGATGTGCGAAGCGTAATAGCAACCTTACTGAAACCGAACTTGTCGGCAAGTTGCTTTGCAACACTCTTGTAGCCCTCGTGGTTTAACTTGCCGCCGTAAATGTCGGTGCCCTCTGCCTCGATACCGAAGACATCTTTTGCATCTTCTTCGTTGGAGATACAAACATCAACATACTGACAAAGTTCGGTCATTGCGGCGCGAGCCTCTTCGCGTGTCCACAGTTTACCGCGGTAGTTAAGGTCACAGGAAATTTTAACACCCTTTGCCTTTGCCGCCTTGCAGGCATCTTTGCAGATTTCAACAACATTCTCACCTAAAGCGGGGGTAATGCCCGTAAAGTGGAACCAATCGGCGCCATCGAAAATGCTGTCCCAATCAAAATCTTCTTTTGAAGCCTGCTGAATAGCAGAGTATTTACGGTCATAGATGCAGACCGAACCCCTCTGTGATGCGCCTTTTTCGAGGAAATAGATACCGACCCTTTCGCCGCCGCGAACGATTTTTGAGGTATCAACACCAAAGTATCTTAAACTGTCAACAGCCGCCTGTCCGATAGCGTGTTTAGGCAGTTTGGTTACATAACTACTCTCAAGACCGAAGTTGGCAAGGGAAACCGCAACATTGGCTTCGCCGCCACCGAAGGTCGCCTGCATCTGGTGATTCTGGAAAAATCTGTAATATCCGTTGGGGGCAAGTCTTAACATTATCTCGCCGAAAGTAACTACCTTTGCCATTTTAATTTTCCTCCATCTTTTCGAGTGCTTCCTTAACGAAGAAACTGCCGCCGATAGCCGCAATCTTGTCAAAGGCTAAAAATTCGTCGATATTACCCCTGTCAACGCCGCCTGTGGGGATAAATTTAACCTGCGGGAACGGTGCCGAAAGTGCTTTTAATGCCTTTAAACCGCCGTAAACATTTGCAGGGAAGAACTTAACGGTGGTAATACCGAGGTCTAATGCCTGCATAATCTCGGTCGGTGTTACACAACCGGGATAATAGGGGATATTTCTTTCGTTGCAGATATTTGCAACCGCAACCGAAAGCCCTGGGGACACGATAAACTGTGCGCCTGCTTTAAGTGCTGCCTCACACTGCTCGGCATTGATAACGGTGCCCGCACCTATCGACATATCGGGATAGTTTTTGCAGGCGTACTCTATAGCCTCGGCTGCACAGGCGGTACGGAATGTAATCTCCGCACAGTTAATGCCCGAATTTTTAAGGGCGGTCAGAATCCTGTCGGTTTCGGACAGTTCTTTGATTACTACTACGGGTATGAATTTTTCCATAATCTTTCTCCTTTAGGGTTATATAACAGATTTATTATATTACACAATAATGTAAAGGTCAATAATAAACACCCGAAAAATTGTATTGATTTTTAAAGGGTTGTGTGTTAATATGTTTTTGTGTAGAGCAAAGGAGATGCGCAAGTCCGTGGGTGTAGTGCGGATATTGCGTATTTTTTGTTAGTGAGGGTGGGATAATTTATGTCCGTAGGTCAACTTATCGAATGTATGGAGCGCGCACCCGTTATTGCCGCCGTAAGGCAGGAACAATTAGCACACGCGCTTGAAAGTCCTGTTGAGGTTATTTTTCATCTCCGTGCAGGGATTATGACGGTAGGTGAAAGCATAAAACAGGCGCACGAAACGGGTAAAAAGTTGCTCGTTCATATCGACCTTGCCGAGGGTATAGGCAAGGATAAATACGGTGTTGAATATCTTGCACGCTGCGGTGTTGACGGTATTATCAGCACCCGCGCCGCGCTGATAAGATGCGCCCGCGAAATGGGTGTTCCTGCGGTACAACGCTTTTTTGCGCTTGATTCACAGGGACTTGACAGCATTTCGGATATGTTAGAGGGCTATCCGCCCGACCTTATAGAAATTATGCCGGGTGCCATAAGCAAGGTGATTGAGCGCTTTTCGGGTGGTTCAATCCCCGTAATTGCGGGTGGTCTTATTGAAACCAAGGCAGAGGTGACCTCTGCTATCGGTGCGGGCGCTACCGCGGTGTCTACGGGCAAGCGCGAACTGTGGTATCTGTAAAGAGGAATGATTTTATGCAACCTGATGTAATAAGTAATATAAAACTGTTTTTATTTGATATGGACGGCACCCTGTATCTTGGCAACCGTCTTTATGTCTTTACGCCCGAACTGCTTAAAAGAATTCCCCATACGGGCAGGGATTATATGTTTATGACCAACAACTCGTCAAAAAGTGTTGTTGATTATATAAAGAAACTTAAAGGTTTAGGGATTGAATCGACATATGACGATTTTATAACCTCGTCACAGGCGACTTCGTGGTATCTTCAGAAGCACCACGCGGGCGCGACCCTTTATGTCTGCGGGACCGAGTCGCTGAAAGAAGAACTGCGTGCGGGTGGTTTTACCGTTACCGACGATACCGAAAAGACCGATGTTATCGTGATTGGTAACGACACCGAACTGACCTTTAAAAAACTTGAGGATATTTCGCGGATGCTTCTTACCCGCGATATTCCGTATATCGCGACGAATCCCGACTATGTCTGCCCGACAGAGTTTGGGTCGGTGCCCGATTGCGGAAGTTTCTGCGATATGCTTTACAATGCCACCAAAAAGCGACCGCTGTTTATCGGCAAACCCGAACCGCTTATGCCACGGCTTGCGATGGAAAAGCGCGGTACCGACGGTACACAGACGGCGGTGGTAGGTGACCGCATATATACCGACATTAAAAGCGGCATAAATGCGGGTGCGGTAAGCATACTTGTTATGTGCGGTGAAACCACACAGGAAATACTCGACACTTCGTCTGATAAACCCGATATCGTACTTTATGATACGGGTGAAATTATAAAATATTTGTAAGGGTGGTTTTTATGAATACGGTAAAAATAACTGACAGAAAAAACACAAAAATTATTGCACACCGCGGGGTCAGCGGTCTTGAAAAGGAAAACAGTATGCCTGCCTTTGTTGCGGCGGGAAACCGCAGTTATTTTGGTATAGAAACCGATGTCCATTTAACCCGCGACGGAAAATTCATCATAATACACGACGAAAACCCCGAAAGGGTTTCGGGTGTTTCGCTTTGTGTTGAGCAAACCGATTACGAGCAGTTGCGGTCAATAAAACTTTACGATACCGACGGTGCGACTTTGCGGTGCGACCTTTCACTTCCAAGCCTTGAAGAATACATAAATGTATGCAAAAGGTATGAAAAGACGGCTGTTCTTGAACTTAAAAATGCTATGCCTAAAACGGCTTTAGCAGATATGTGTGAAGTTATAAAGGGTCTTGATTATCTTGACAAAGTCATATTTATATCGTTTTCGTTCGAGAATATGGTTTTCATAAAGGAACTTTATCCGCAACAGACGGTGCAGTTTTTAACCTGTGAATACAGTGAACGCCTTTTTGAGGATTTAAAGAGGTACGGTATGGACCTTGATATCCACCACGCGGCGGTGGATAATACCTTGATTGAAATGTGCCGTCAAAACGGCATAAAACTGAACTGTTGGACGGTTGACAGTTTAGAGCGCGCACAGGAACTAATCGATATGGGTGTCGATTTTATAACTTCTAATATTCTTGAGTAAATAAGTATTGCGAAAAGGGAATAAATATTGTAAAATGGTTGTATCGCGTTGCGGTACAACTGTTTTATTTTTGGAGTAATATGATGGATTTTTTAACGCTTAGACGACAACTTATAGAAAAAGATTTCGGCAATATGAACGAGCGTCAGTTTGAGGCTGTGACCACCGTAAACGGTCCGCTTTTGGTGCTTGCAGGTGCGGGAAGCGGCAAAACCACTGTGCTTGTAAACAGAATTGCCAATCTTGTAAAATACGGAAACGCATATTTAAGTGACAAGGTACCGTACTACGATGATGAGGATATTGCTATCGGCAAGGAGTACCTAAGCGGCGGTAGAGTTGCACTGCCCGAAAATGTTTTTTCGGTTGATGCACCCCGCCCGTGGGAGATACTTGCCATAACCTTTACAAACAAGGC
>JAZREH010000355.1:0-1792 GCA_045660705.1 Acutalibacteraceae bacterium | reverse complement strand
AAATATCATCGCGCTGTGTCCACCATCCGCGGTGTGATTCAACATCGGGACGTGCGTTTGTGTGTGCACCTACAAGAGTAATTCCCGGACAGTGAACTTTGCGGTAATAATCAATAGTAAACTCTTTATTTCTTGTACAGCCAAGTAATGCTACTCTGCCGAACTTTGCCATACAGTCAAGTATTCCGTCAAGACCTGCACCAATGCCGGTAACCTCAATACCAACACTTGCACCGCCGTTTGTCAGTTCCTTAACCTTTTTCGGGAAATCGGGGTCATATGGGTCAAGGGCATAATCAGCACCGACCGACAACGCCTTTTCACGTTTTTCTTGGACGGGGTCAACGGCTATAATGGGGGCTGCACCTGCAGTTTTAAGTAACGGAATCGAAACCAAACCTAAAACTCCCATACCCATAATGATGGCTGATTCGCCAATTTCAAAACGGCACTTGCGGATTGCGGCAAGCGGGAAAATTCCAATATGAAATAACGCCGCATCTTCAAAGGAAATAGTATCGCTTATCTTGTAGACGCGAGATTTATCCATATTTATATATTGAGTATGTACCGTCCACGACATTGCTACTCTATCGCCGACTTTAAATTCTTCGGCGCCTGGACCAACCGCCGTTACAATTCCCGATGAACTGTAACCCAAAATACGCGGGAATCCAAATCCCTGTCCTTTGGCAGGGCTGATGTTCGGATCACCGATCAAATTTGAGCGTTCGGTACCGCTGCTTATAGTAGAAACGACAAGTTTTACTTGAACTTCGTTTGTTTGAGGAACGCCGATTTCACTTTCAATAAGTTCAGCAATACACGGTGCGGTAAATGTAATGGTTTTTGTTTTCATAAAAAATCACCTCAAGCATATTTTAAGTTATTGACATACCTATTTAAATATGTTATTCTACAAAAAAACATATACTATTCTTCGGATTTATAAGGGGTGTAGTTGATGAACGATACACTATTCTTCAATAATTTTGTTTTCACAGAGTTTTGTTTCGATTCTTTCAGACATAACGATATCAGCAAGGGTATAGAACATCATTATATAGCATATATGCGTGAGGGATATTGTAATATAGTTGCGGATAATAATTCTTTTCGCGTCAATGAGGGGGATTTTTTCTATCTGCCGAAAAATTTCAAATATCAGTCATACTGGAATGTTGGTAATAACGGTGTAGTCAGGTTTGATTCCTACGCTTTTAAAAATATGCCGCGACGTGATAATATCGTTTATCCACCGCAGGCAATATCAGCGTTTGATAATGCGACAAAATTAAATGAAAAACTATCACTAAATAAAAAGGTTGATTTTCAATCGGTAGGACTTTTCTATCAGTTGCTTGGTGTTTTGGTGGAAAAAATGGCCTGTGTATCCAAAGACCGAAAAAACGATATCGTCCAAAAAGCAGAGGAATATATGCACGAAAGCCTCCGATGTAATGCGGCAGATATTGCAAAGCATTGCGGAATAAGTCAGACGGGGCTTTATGAGGCGTTCAAGGCGGTGAGGGGGTACACTCCAGTTACTGCCAAGCATAAAATAATCGTGGAACGCGCCTGCAGTTTGCTTGTAACAACCGATATGTCGGTAGAGGAAATAAGCCTGCATTTGGGCTTCGGTACCGCCGCTTACTTTAGAAAAGTTTTCTTTGCAGAAACGAATAAAACCCCTCGTGAAGTACGAAGGGAACCAATACTTTGATTATACTTAACAGCGTGCGGACATAATTTTCAGCTAACTCATATTTGTCTGGATGTTAAAAAGACATTG
>JAZREH010000354.1:0-2516 GCA_045660705.1 Acutalibacteraceae bacterium | reverse complement strand
AAGACCGAGGAAATAGTAGATGAAATCGGCCGTTGCCTTGCAATTGCCGCTAATTTACACATACCTTTCCTTCGTATGAGAGCGTTGGAAAACGGAGATGAAGACACCGTCAAAGAGGTAATTTCCGCAGTTTTACCCGATGCAGAGAAGAAAAATGTAACTCTGCTTATTGAAACCTCCGGTATGTACGCCAACACCAAAAAACTTCGTGAACTTCTCAACGTGTTTGCTTCTGATAATCTCGCCGCATTGTGGCAGATGTCTGCCGCCTATTTTTACGGTGGAGAAACTTCTGAGGAAATCATTCAGAATCTCGGCAAATATATCAAGCATGTTCAGCTTAACGATGCTATAAAAACCGACGAAGGTCTTGAATATTCATTGGCGGGTGAAGGTGAACTGCCCATCCGCGAATTGATGTTGGCACTTCGTTCTGTAAACTACGACGGATTTATTTCCTTGGTTTGGGATCCAACTTGGTGTGAAGAACTTGACGATATGGAGATAATTTTCTCCCAGTTTGTCAATTATATGAAGCAATATAGTGATACTTCCCGCAACGAAAGAACTCTTTACTACAACGAAAGTCACACGGGTCGTTTCGTTTGGAAAAAGGATTTGTTGATTGATGAAACCTTCTCTCAGGTTCTTGACAGAATGGTGGAAGAATTCCCCGATCAATATGCCTTTAAGTACACAACCCTTGATTACACAAGAACTTACAGCGAATTTCGTGACGACGTTGATACCTTTGCCCGTTCTCTTATCGCTTTGGGTGTCAAGGCAGGTACCCACGTTGCGGTCTGGGCTTCCAATGTTCCGCAATGGTACATTGCTTTTTGGGCAGCGGCTAAAATCGGTGCAGTTCTTGTAACCGTCAACACCGCGTACAAAATCCACGAGGTTGAATATCTGCTTCGTCAGTCCGACACCCATACCCTCATTATGACCGAGGGTGGTAAGGACTGTAAATATGGTGAGATTGTTGCAGAACTTTGCCCTGAACTTGAAAACATCAAACCTGGTCAGCCTCTCCATGCAAGACGTTTGCCTTTTCTCAGAAATGCAATTACGGTTGGATTTAAGCAGAAAGGTTGCCTTACCTGGAGTGAGGCCATTGACCGAGCTTCTCAGGTGCCTTTGGATGAGGTTAAGAGAATGGGGGCAGCGGGTGATAAAGACGATGTCTGCAATAAGCAATATACTTCGGGTACAACCGGCTTCCCTAAGGGCGTTATGCTGACCCACTATAATGTTGTCAACAACGGTAAATACATCGGCGACCATATGGACTTGTCCACCGCTGACCGAATGATGATACAGGTGCCTATGTTCCATTGCTTCGGTATGGTGCTTTCTATGACCGCCTCAATGACCCATGGCGCAACCTTGTATCCGTTGCCTTATTTCTCACCCAAGCCCGCGCTTTCTTGTGTTCATAATGAGCACATCACCTGCTTCAACGGCGTTCCCACAATGTTTATAGCCATGATGGAGCATCCGGATTTTGATAAGACCGACTTCTCCTATATCCGCACAGGTATTATGGCAGGTTCTAACTGTCCTGCCGACCTTATGAAACGCGCCACCGAGGTTATGAATATGAAGCAGATAGTTTCTGTTTACGGTCAGACCGAGGCAAGTCCTGGCTGTACAATGAGCAGTTACTATGATTCTTTAGAGGTTCGCACCGAAACGGTTGGCAGCGCGTTTGCTAATGTCGAATGTAAAATCATCAACCCCGAAACAGGTGAAGTCTGTGCCGACGGTGAGAACGGTGAGTTCGTTGCCCGTGGCTACAACATCATGAAGGGCTACTATAAAATGCCTAAAGCCACTGCCGAGGCAATAGATAAAGACGGTTGGCTCCACACAGGTGACCTTGCTTGTCGCAGACCCGATGGAACCTATCTTATAACAGGTCGTCTTAAAGATATGATTATTCGCGGCGGTGAAAACATCTACCCCAAGGAAATCGAAGAATTCATCTATACTTGTGATAAAGTAAGCGACGTTCAGGTTATCGGTGTTCCCGATAAGCAATACGGCGAAGAAATCATGGCTTGTATAATCCTCAAAGAAGGGGAGAGCATGACCGAGGAAGAAATGAAATCTTATATTGCCGCACATATGGCTCGTCATAAGGTGCCAAGATATATTGATTTTGTCGATAGCTTCCCAATGAATGCCGCAGGTAAAATCCTTAAGTATAAAATGCGAGAGGAAGCCACCAAAAAATTAGGTTTAGACGGGTGACCATAAATGATAGACGGAAAATATGAAGTCATAGATTTTCACTGTCATATTTACCTCGAAAAAATTGCTGAGAAAGCCGTAGCGGGTACCGATACCTTCTACGGCTTACATTCAGAATGTAGGGGTACGGCGGCTGATTTGTTGATTAACGGGGTAAAGGACGGCGTTGACCACTTTTTGGTTCAATCTGTTGCCACAACACCTAAGCAGGTTGGAAACATAAATGAGTTTATAGCGGCTGAGGTTGAAAAAGCCAACGG
>JAZREH010000353.1:0-2046 GCA_045660705.1 Acutalibacteraceae bacterium | reverse complement strand
AGCCTGACCCCAACCTGTCAACCGCCGAAAACCTGCTCCACTTCCTGAGGATTGACAGCAAGTACACCCCGCTTGAGGCAAAGATTCTTGACCTGTCGCTGGTTCTGCACGCCGAACACGGCGGCGGCAACAACTCGACCTTTACCACCCATGTCGTTTCGTCTTCGGGCACCGATACCTATTCGGCTATTGCGGCGGCACTCGGCTCCCTTAAAGGTCCGAAACACGGCGGCGCAAATATAAAGGTCTGCTCTATGTTCGAGGACATAAAGAAAAATGTCGGCGACTGGGGCGACGACGAGGAAATCGCCGCATACCTTAAAAAGATTCTGCACAAGGAAGCCTTTGACCGCGCAGGTCTTATTTACGGTATCGGTCACGCGGTCTATTCGACATCCGACCCACGCGCTACCGTATTCCGTTCGTTCGTAAAAAGTCTGTCCGAAGAAAAGGGTCTTTCAAAGGAATACGAACTGTATTCAAAGGTTGAAGCCCTTGCACCGCAACTTATCGCGGGCGAGCGCAAGATGTATAAAGGCGTCAGCGCAAACATCGACTTTTACAGCGGTTTTGTTTATGATATGTTGGGTCTTCCCCACGAACTTTATACCCCGCTTTTCGCCATTGCGCGTATTGCGGGTTGGTGTGCCCACCGCGTCGAGTAACTTGTCAACGCAAGCAAGATAATCCGTCCTGCTTATATGGCGGTACACCCGCGCCGCGACTATGTTCCGATTGAAAAGCGAGAAAATTATTGACAACATTGTATTTTGGTGTTATAATTCGCATATAACATATATATAAATATGCCAAAAGGCTGTGACCGAGAAAAGTACCGCCGTAAACGGTGCAAAGTGAGCCGCGGACAGTGTAAACGCGGACATACGCACGACGGGAAGAACACTTGTGAGCCGCAATCTGAAAACCTTTTTTGGTGAGTAGGTGCGCCGTCCCCGACGCGTTAGGTCGGTACGACTGTCAGGTCGGAAGTGACCGTTTTTTTTAAACGGTAAGTTAGGTGGCACCGCGGATAATGCGTCTATTCGTCCTAAAATTTACGGGACAATAGGCGCTTTTTGTATTTTGACTATTTTTAGGAGTGTAAAAAATGAAACACATTGACATCGCAGACATCTTTGAAAAAAAGGAACTTATCGACACTACCGTTACGGTTTGCGGCTGGGTACGCACCTCGCGCGATTCCAAAAATATGGCGTTTTTGGAACTTAACGACGGCACAACCTTGAATCATTTGCAGATAGTAATCGACAAGGCTGTTATGTCCGACCCGTCGGCTTACCTTAAACTCGGCACATCGCTTAAGGTTACGGGTACTGCCGTAAAATCTGTGGTCCAAGAGGATTCGGTTGAAATCAATGCCGAAAATATTGAGATTTTAGGTGTTTGTCCGCCCGAATATCCGCTTCAGAAAAAGCGTCACACACTTGAGTATCTCCGTACTATGCCTGCACTTCGCGTGCGCACCAACACATTTAACGCCGTATTCCGCGTAAGGTCGGTGGTTTCCGCCGCTATCCACGAATTTTTCCAGAGCCGCCGTTTTGTATACATTCACACCCCGCTGATTACCGCAAGTGACTGCGAGGGCGCGGGTGAGATGTTCAAGGTTACGACCATCGGCTATTCAAACGAATATAAGAACGAGGACGAGTACAACGCCGACGACTTTTTCGGTCGCCGTGCCGCGCTTTCGGTTTCGGGACAACTTGAGGGCGAAGTTGCCGCTATGGCGATGGGTAAAATCTACACATTCGGTCCGTCGTTCCGCGCCGAAAAGAGCAACACCCCACGCCACGTTGCCGAATTCTGGCATGTTGAGCCCGAGGTTGCGTTTGCCGAACTTGACGACATTATCGAAATTGCCGAGGACCTTATAAAGCACATCATAAACGCGGTGCTAAATAAATGCCCCGACGAACTCAAATTCTTTGACGCGCGTTTTGAAAAGGGACTTATTGAAAAACTTAAAAGCGTTGCATCAAACGACTTTGCCGTTATGACCTATACCGAGGCGATTGAGCACCT
>JAZREH010000352.1:0-3297 GCA_045660705.1 Acutalibacteraceae bacterium | reverse complement strand
AGGGTCTTGCCACCATACTTGATATGGAGGCAGAGGATATCTATGCCAAGACCGAGCAAAAGGCGTATTATGTAATCGTTAAAAAGAAGATAGAAAAGGATATCGCCGATAAGGTCAGACAGTTTATTGTTGATAATAAAGATTTAAAAATGACCCAGTATGTCGGTCTTGATGAAACCACCAAGCGTTACTACCCGAATCAGACACTTGCATCGACGGTTTTGGGATTTGTCGGTGACGATAATCAGGGACTTGCGGGTCTTGAAAGTTATTATGATAACGAACTTACGGGTGTTGCGGGCAGAGTGGTTGCCGCAAAGAACGCTAAGGGAACAAATATGCGCTTTACATACGAGAAGGTGGAGGAGGCGACAAAGGGAAGTTCGCTTGTTCTTACCGTTGATTCGTATGTTCAGTACGCCTGTGAAAAGTATCTTGACGCCGCTGTTGAAAGCGAACAGGTCGCCGAACGCGGTGCGGTTATCGTTATGAATGTAAACACAGGCGCTATAATGGCGATGGCGGTAAGCGGTGACTTTAACCCCAATTCGCCGTTTACTCTGTCACAGGCAGACCAAGCAAAGGTTGAGGCGATTGCCGACGAGGAGGCGCGCAAAAAACTAAGAAGCGAACTTTTAAACCGACAGTGGCGTAACAAGGCTGTTTCGGATACCTATGAACCTGGCTCGGTTTTCAAGATTTTTACTGCCGCCACAGCGATTGAAGAAAAACTTATAAACGACGGTAACCGTTTCAGTTGTAACTATGTATTTACAGTGGCGGGAAACCCGTATCACTGTCATAAAAAGACGGGTCACGGAATACAGAATCTTGCACAGTCGATTGCAAATTCCTGCAACCCCGCATTTATACAGATAGGTCAACTTATAGGAACACGCACCTTTAATAAATATTTTGAGGCGTTCGGTCTTACCGAAAAGACGGGAATTGACCTCCCTGGTGAGGCGGGTTCGAACTACCATTCTGAGGAAAAGATGGGTACGATAGAACTTGCATCTTCGTCATTCGGTCAGACCTTTAATATCACACCGCTTCATATGATAACGCTTGCGGCGGCATCGGTGAACGGCGGCTATCTTGTTCAGCCTCACCTTGTTGCACGCAAACTTGATGCCGACGGAAAGGTTGTATCAACCACCCCGACCGGCTATAAGCGTCAGGTTATTTCCGAAACAACCTCGGCTAAAATGCGCGAACTTCTTGAATTTGTTGTTCAAAACGGTGCTAAAAACGGTATTGTTGCGGGTTACCGCGTCGGCGGTAAAACGGGTACTTCCGAAAAGATTTCAAAGATGATTGAACTGGGTTCCGGCAAACTGTATATCGGTTCGTATGTCGGTTTAGCCCCCATAAATGACCCCGAAATTGCAGTTTTCGTAATGCTTGACGAACCTATGGGCGGTAACTACTACGGCGGTGCGATTTCGGCACCTGTCGGTTCTAAAATTATGTCGGATATTCTTCCGTATCTCGGCTATGACCCGCATTATACCGAGGAGGAACTCAAAACCATCTCGGTATCGGTACCCGAAACTGTCGGTGACGAAATTGCCGTTGCAAAGAATAAAATGACCGCCGCTAACCTCACATATAAGGTTGTCGGTTCGGGTGCTACGGTAATACGCCAGTTGCCCGAAGCCGAAACCAAGGTGCATACAGGCGGTACGGTAATCCTTTATACCGACGAAAGCGGTGATTCATCATCCGTTGTGCCGAATCTTGTGGGACTTACCGCGGCAGAGGTCAATACCGCTGCTGTAAATGCGGGACTTAATATTGAATTTTCTGGTAACACTACAAATAAGGAACTTAAATCCTACAGACAAAGTATAGCGGCGGGCGAAACCGTCCCTACAGGTAAGGTGGTTACGGTGTATTTCCGTGAAGATGCCACTGCTGATATAGCAACACAGGAGTAATCGGTCTTATGTGCCGCGGTGCGGCAGAACGGAGTAAAAAATGCTTTTAAAGGAATTATTACAGTTTGATGCAGGAGAACTTGCCGACCTTGAAATTACAGGCGTTACAAGTGATTCGCGCGCCGTAAAGGCGGGTAGCCTTTTTATCTGCATTTCGGGTACGCGCTTTGACGGACACGATTTTGCCCTGTCGGCAGAAAAGGCGGGTGCCGCCGCGGTTATCGCCGAAAGAGATACAGGTGTCAAAAACCAGATACTTGTTGACGATACCCATAGCGTATATGCGCGGGTATGTGCGGCTTGGTTTGGTAATCCTGCCGATTCCTTACGGCTTGTAGGTGTGACGGGTACTAACGGAAAAACCTCGGTCACATATATGTTAAAGCGTATTCTTGAAAACAACGGGCATAAGGTAGGTCTTGTGGGCACCATACAGAATATGATTGGCGACAGCGTGATACCCTCAAAAAACACCACGCCCGATGCTTATGAACTTAATGGTCTTTTTGCACAGATGGTCGAAAGCGGTTGCGAATTTGCGATTATGGAGGTTTCCTCCCACGCGCTTGACCAACGCCGCGTGTGTGACCTTGATTTTGAAAGCGCAATTTTCACAAATCTGACACAGGACCATCTTGACTACCACCTGACAATGGAAAATTACCTTGCGGCTAAAAAACGGCTTTTCGGTATGTGCCGTACCGCAATTATTAACGGTGATGACCCATATGCACAAAAACTGTGCGAGGGTCTTGAATGTGAGATTGTTACCTATTCAATGGGTGACACCACCACCTATAGCGCAAAGGGTGTAAACTACCGTCCTGCAAGTGTTGATTATAAACTTGTAGGTGACGGAATTATAAACCATATAAGGGTAAATACGGGCGGAAAGTTTACGGTGTATAATTCTATGTGTGCTGTAATTTGTGCCGCCACACTCGGCATCGAACTTAAAAGTGCCGCCGAAAGTATTGCGACGATTTCGGGCGTAAAGGGCAGGGCAGAGGTCGTACCCTGTGACAGAGATTTCACCGTCATAATCGACTATGCGCATACACCTGACGGGCTTAAGAATATACTTTCTACTTTTAAGGAGTGTCCCAAAAACAGACTTATCGTTTTGTTTGGTTGCGGCGGTGACCGTGACAGAACAAAGCGCCCGATTATGGGTAGTATTGCGGCGCATAATGCCGATTTTGTAATTGTTACAAGCGACAATCCGCGAAGTGAGGAACCGTCGGCAATAATCGATGATATTCTTAAAGGAATAAGCGGTGTCAGAACGCCTGTCAAGGTTATCGAAAACCGTATCGAGGCGATAAAATATGCTGTTTCCATTGCGCAAACCGACGAT
>JAZREH010000351.1:0-8729 GCA_045660705.1 Acutalibacteraceae bacterium | reverse complement strand
ACACAGCCGCTGACCTATCCCGAGGGGTTTGAAAGCGGCACCGTAAACCTTTCGGGAATTATGGGGATAGGGGCAGGTATCGACTTCATAAAAAGCCGCGGAATTTACAGGATATATTCCCACGAAATGCGGCTGTCCGATATGTTGTACAAGAGCCTTTGCAAAATGGACAATATTATACTTTACACGCCCTCACCCGCCGCCGTACCGTCGGCACCTGTTTTTTCGTTCAATATATCGGGAATTGCCTCTGGTGAAGCGGCGGCAATCCTTGATAAAAAAGGTATTGCTATGCGTGCAGGACTTCACTGTGCACCGACGACACACAGGCGGATTAAAACCTCCGATTCGGGGACTATACGGTTTGCACCTTCGGTATTCAACACAAAAGATGAGGTGTTATTTTTGCTTAATGTACTAAAAAATATAAAAGGATGAAAAAATCTTTAAAATGCTATTGAATGATGGAGATTTGTGTGTTAATATATATTAGAAGAAATATATTATATTAAAGGGTGAGGATTTTGAACGCATTTTTCAGTGCGATCTATTCATTTTGGAATCAAATCGTATATGCAATATCAAATATACGGTTTTTTGATGTTTTAGATATCGTTGTTGTCGCTTTTATCATATACAAAGCAATTGAGTTTTTGCGCGAAACCCGCGCGGGTCAACTTGTAAAGGGTATTGCGGTTTTACTGTTTGCCTTTGCGATTGCCCGTTGGTGGGAACTTGCCGTTTTAAATTGGTTACTTTCAACCGTTATTGATTCGGCAATTATCGCACTTGCAGTTATTTTCCAGCCCGAACTGCGCCGACTGCTTGAAAATGTGGGACAGACCAAACTTATGCGCGGTCAGATGCTTGACGAGGATACCGAGCATCTGTCAAACGCTATTGACAACATCGGTCGTGCCGCCGCGATGATGCAGGAAAAACGCATCGGTGCGCTTATCGTTTTTGAGCGTATGACTCAACTTGGCGAAATAATCAACACGGGCACCGTTACCGATGCCGAAACATCGGTTTCGATGGTTAACAACATCTTTTTCCCGAAATCTCCGCTTCACGACGGTGCCGCAATCGTCAGAAACGGCAGAATATATGCTGCGGGTTGCATACTCCCCCTCACCCAAAACAACGCCCTTTCGTCACAACTCGGCACACGTCACCGCGCCGCTATCGGTATGTCGGAAAACTCTGATGCTATCGTGTTGGTCGTTTCCGAAGAAACGGGCACAATATCCATCGTCGAAAACGGACAGATTGAGCGCGGTTTCAACGGCGCTTCCGCCTGTGCGGAACTTCGCAGACGGCTTATTGATTCCGAACTTTCAAAACGCGACAATGTTATAATTTCGGCGTTAAAGACGATAAATCCATTTGCAAAGAAGAAAAATGCGCAAGACGAGGAGGAAAGCAAAAATGAAGATTGATTTTCTCAAAAAACTGCGCCTGCGCACCCTGCTTTACAACAAAAAATTCACCGTTACGATTTCGATTATACTTTCATTTTCGATATGGCTTGTCGTTATGATAAACCGCAACCCCATTCGCGACCAGATTTTTACCGATGTTACGGCTACCGTTTCAATCGACAACACCGTTGCAAGTGAAATGGGACTTGGTATCGTTTCGGATATCCATTCACAGAAATTCACCGTAACCGTAAGCGGACCCAACTATATCGTAAGTTCACTTACCGCATCCGACTTTATGCTTTCGGCATCGGTTACCGATGTAAATGCGGCGGGTACCTACACCCTTGATGTTCTGGGCACCCGAAACAGCAACAAATCGGGTTACACCTTTGCATCAATATATCCGTCGACAATTGATGTAACCTTTGACTATATCGACACACGCGAATTTACGCTTGTACCGAAACTTATCGGTGTCGGCGCCGCCGAGGGGCTGATTGCCGAAACACCCGTTGTAAGTAACGCCGAAAACAGCACTATTACGGTCAAAGGACCGCGTTCCATTATCGACCGCATTGATACTATCGGTTCACTTGCCGAGGTTAATTCCACCCTCAATACAACCACAACCTTTGATTCGGACATTGTACTTTACGATTCAAAATCAGAAATCATATACCGCTATACCGCCGACGGAAAGATTTACGACAAGAACGGCAACGCGGTTGAAAGCACCTATCTTACCTTAAGTTTCACTTCGGTTAAGGTGTCGCAACCGATTTCTAAGCGTACAACTATACCCGTAAGGGCAACCTTTACCAATCTTCCGTCGGGTATTAAGGACAGCGACATAATCTGGAGTGTCGACCACTCTACCGTTTCGGTAATCGGTCCGCCCGATGTTATTTCCAAACTTTCCGAGGTTACGCTTTCGGCAATCGACCTGCGTACTGTAAGCACCTCGTCAAACAGTTTTGAGGTTTCTGCTACACTGCCAGACGGTGTCAAGATTCTTGATAACATTGAATTTTTCACCGTTTCTGTCACAACAAGCGACTATGCCGAAAAAACGGTAAGTGTTTCGGATATCCGCTATACAGGTCTTTCAAACGGTCTTTCGGCAAAGACGCGCGGACGGATAAGCAATGTAAAAATCTGCGGTCCTGCCGATATTATCAAAAACATTTCGCGTTCCGACCTTTATGCGACACTCGACCTTACCGACCGTTCGGCGGGTGAGCATACCGTTGATGCGATTATAAAATCAGATAAGTATCCTAATGTCTGGCAGGTTGGCACCTACAGTACCCCCGTCACTATAAATTAACACATACCGCCTCTGTTGCATATCATATACAGAGGTGGTATTTATGGTAGAAGCACTATTTTTGACTTTAGGACTGATACTGTGCATATTTGGACTTACCGAACTTATACACGCCGTATCGCTTTGGATGTGCGGTGCCAGACACCGTCGCAAAAGTTGTTCGGTCATATGGCTCAAACCGAAAAGTGCATGGGAGCAACTGCGTTATGAACGCCTGCAAATGCGCTGGCTTGGCAAAGCCTACACCGATGTAGTAATTGCCATTACCGATGCACTTGACCCACAGGAAACCTTAACGCTTTCCAGATGCTTTACCGACGGTTTTATTTTTTGTCCGTCGGATGCGGTCATAAATGTAATAATGAGTATTACGGGAGAAAATCACACAGATGGAAGATGTATTGAATCCGCAACCGACCGAGGCGATTCGGGGAGTTGTTGAGCGAATAACATATAAAAATGACCAGAACGGTTACACCGTTGCCACCGTAAAGGTCGGGCGCGAGCGTGTAACCGTTGTTGGAATTATCCCTTTTTTAGGCGAGGGCGAAAGTGCCGTTTTCAGCGGCAGATACATAATACACCCCACCTACGGGCGGCAGTTTTCTGCCGACAGTTTTGAACGCACCGCGCCCGAAACCGCCGCACAGATACTGCGTTATCTGTCTTCGGGTCTTATAAAGGGTGTCGGTCCGTCGACGGCGGCAAAAATTGTTGAGCGCTTTGGTAACGAGTCACTTGATATAATACAAAACAATCCAAAACGCCTCGCCTCTATTAAGGGAATATCCGAGGAAAAGGCGCAATCTATTTCAGAGGAATACGCCAAAACCGCAATGGTTCAGGATATAATGCTGATGCTTTCTCCATACGAGGTGTCTCCCGACCGCTGTATGCGTATTTTCAGTAAACTTGGAAAAAACGCTACCGCGCGCATCCGCGAAAACCCGTATCTGCTTTGTATGCCCGAAATCGAACTTTCCTTTGAAAAGGTCGAGCGTATGGCGTACGATATGGGCATTTCTCCCGACAGTGAGACCCGTCTTGCCGCGGGTATTGAACATATCATCCGTCAGAATCTTATGAACGGGCACACCTGCCTGCCAAAAAACAAACTTGTAGGTGTTGCCGTAAAACTGCTTGAAAGCAGTAACGAGCGTATCGAATCAATAATTGACCGCATGGCGGAAAGTCTTTCACTTATGACAAGGTATACCGACGGTACGGTGTTTGTTGCCCTGCCACAGTATTACTGTGCCGAGGAGTATATCGCGGCACGGCTATCTGCTGTCAAGGGTTGTATTTCAAAATCAATGCCGATTGATGACCTTGAAATCGACTATGTTGAGAACAAACTTGGCATAAAATTTGAAAATTTACAGCGCACCGCCATAAAACAGGCGTTTTCAGAGGGAATACTTGTACTGACGGGCGGTCCGGGTACAGGAAAGACAACCACCCTTAACGCCATTATCGAACTTTTCGAGCAAAGAAGTGCCGTTATCGAACTTGCGGCCCCCACAGGTCGCGCCGCCAAGCGTATGACCGAACTGACGCGTCGCGATGCCAAGACCTTGCACCGCCTTTTAGAGGTCGAATGGGGCGAGGGCGATAAACAGTATTTTTCACGAAACGAACGCAATCCGCTTAAATGTGATGTAATAATAATAGATGAAGCATCAATGATAGACAGTCTGTTATTTGACAGTCTGCTGCGGGCGCTTCCCCTCTCCTGCCGAATTATTTTGGTCGGGGATGCCGACCAGTTGCCAAGCGTTTCGGCGGGCAACATTCTCGGCGATATACTTGCCTGCGAAAAGTTCCCCGCAATCCGCCTTAAAAAGGTATTCCGTCAGGCGCAGGAAAGTCTTATAGTTACAAACTCGCACGCAATCATAAACAACACCGCACCCGACCTTTCAAATCGCGGCAAGGACTTCTTTTTTATGCCGCGCACATCATCGTACGATGTATGCAATACCGTTTTGGAACTATGTCTTGAACGCCTGCCCGCCGCATACGGCTTTAACAGTCTGACCGACATACAGGTGCTTTGTCCGTCGCGCAAACTTGATACGGGCACTGTAAATCTCAACAATCTGCTTCAGTCGGCGCTAAACCCACAAAAGAAAAACCAACCGCAACTTGCGTATAAGGGTGTTTATATGCGGGTCGGTGACAAGGTTATGCAGATAAAAAACAACTATGACCTTGTATGGGAACGCGATGACGGTAAATCGGGCAGCGGTGTCTTTAACGGAGATGTGGGATACATTACGGCTATTGACCTGCGCGCGGGTGAGGTAAAGGTGCGTTTTGACGACCGAGTTGCAACCTATTACACCGAGGGGCTTGGCGAACTTGAACTTGCCTACGCCGTAACGGTGCACAAAAGTCAGGGCAGCGAATTCGACTGTGTTGTTATTCCGCTTTTCGATGTGCCTACAAAACTTTGTTACCGCAATCTTCTCTACACCGCCGTAACACGCGCAAAAAAGATGCTTGTACTTGTGGGCAGTCACGATGTATTCTTTGCGATGGCAGAAAACGACCGAAAAACACTGCGCTATACCCTGCTTAAAGATTTTTTAAATGAAAAAGATATTTAATTTTATTGATGCCGTAATTGAAACGGTATATCCCGAACGGTGTATATGTTGCGGCGAAATAATACCGCGCGGTACAAGTCTTTGCAAAATCTGTTCTTATGAGGTTCCTGTAATCGACCCGAAGTCAAGATGTCTTGTCTGCGGCTTGCACAAGCCCTACTGCAGGTGCAAAAACAAGGTGTTTTATTTCGAGGAGTGTGTCGGTGTATTTGAAAACCTCCCTCCTATCAAGGACGGATATTACCGCTACAAAATCGGCAACCGACAACAGTATTCTACCTTTTTCGCAAGCAGACTCGCACAGGCGGTCCGTGAGTCTTTCGGCAATACCGTATTCGATGCCGTATGTTCCGTACCGCAATCGTTTGTAAGCCGAATTTCACGCGGTTTCGACCACGCAGGCACGATTGCACAGGAAACTGCCGAAATGTTAGGTCTTCCCTACCGCCGCGATATTATCGGGGTTAAACCGTTTAAATACGCACAACACACTTCAAGTTACAAACAGCGCTCCCAAAATGTGCGCGGAAAATATTATATAAAGGGTCGCGCCGACCGAATGAACATACTTTTAATCGACGATATACGGACAAGTGGCTCTACCCTTAATGAATGTTCACATATGCTTTTACTTGCAGGTGCCGAAAGCGTGCGGTGTGCTACCGCACTTGTTACGGTGCCAAAACACAACCTAAAAAACGGAGATATAAAAAATGGCAACTGAAATTGGAATTGATATTGGCACTTCAAAAACCGTAATTTTTTCAAGTTCAAAGGTGGTACTTGAACTCCCAAGCGTGGTGACGGTTGATGCCGAAAGTTGGGAGCCCGTATACTACGGCGAAAAGGCACGTATGACTATGGGGCGCACGCCTGACAGTCTTGTTTGTGTAAGTCCCATTGAGCACGGCGTTATTGCCGATTACGACATCGCCGAAATGATGCTGAAAAACTATATGCAACAGGCGTTTGGAAATAAAATTGTCAGACCGCGTATAATGGCTACCCTGCCCGCAGGTCTTACCGAACTTCAGCACCATTCACTCAACAACGCTGTCGAGTCGGCAGGCGGTCGTAACATATCGGTTATTGAGGGACCGCTTGCTATCGCATTCGGGTTAGGACTTGACTTTTCACAACCCCACGGCTCGCTTATTGTCGATATCGGAGCAGGCACTACCGATATCGCGGTCGTATCCCTTGGCGGTATTTCGGTCTGTGACTCGTTTAAAACCGCCTCAAATGATTTTGACGCACAGATTATAAGATACATTCGTAAGGAATACAACATCGAAATAGGACCGCTTATGGCCGAATCAATCAAAAAACAGATTGGCTCGGTGGTTGAACGCCCGATTGAGGTCGCTATGGTTGCAAAGGGCAGAAATGTCTTTACGGGTCTTCCCGAAAGTTTTGAAATCACCTCTGCCGAAATTTACGATGCGGTTTTGGAAACGGCATACTCAATCTGCAACGCCATACGCACCGTACTTTCAAAAACCGACCCCGACCTTGTCCGCGACATCAACGATGACGGGCTTTATCTTACGGGCGGCGGTGCGTTGATAAACGGTATGGACCGCCTTATCGCCGATTATACGGGTACGGCGGTGCACATGCTTGAAGACCCGACACACAGTGTCGTGCGCGGTGCGGCGGTAGCCCTCAAACACCCCGAACTGCTCAAAAATGTAAATTACCAATTAAGGTCGATTAAAGAACTTACCATTGAATAAAATCAGGACCTCTGGTTAAACCGGACGTCCTGATTTCGGATTAGAGCATCACCTTGACAGCCCAGCCGCCGATAAAGAAGTAGGTGTTCATCCAATACTCGTTTGGAAGGGGCGAACGATTCCGAACCCCCGACCAAAAAATACAGAACAGATTTGAACTCCTGAAACAAATAGAAGATTTTATAATCCAAAACTATTCATGCACAAAATTCATAATCAAGGATATAGGTTTTCTTAAAAATAAAAAAACACCTTACATATATATTATACTATATAAGGTGTTTTTGTAAAGGGAAATTTGATTTTTTTAATTAGAATTTTTTAATCCGAATAAAATTCTTCCATATCATCAAGCCGTAGACACGCTAGTCGGCAAGCAGAATGTCGATGTCCACATCCGCAATCAATACCAATCTTATCAGTTCCGTACCATATACTTAAAGGATATGTCGGTTGGTAATCTTCGGTAGGCGTATGGCCGAAAACTACTATTTTCCCTTCCGGCATAGCATCGTTTGCTCTGAGTCTTGTCCAAGTCACAAATTCCGGTTCGCTAATTGATGTTGAATAAATTTTATATTGCAATTCTGGCGGAGCACCATGGACAAGTATGTAGTCTGTACCGTTGAGTGTGATTTCCGCCGAGAGAGGCATTTGGGTAATAAAACCTCGTATTTTGGATTGTAATTCTTTAGGCTGTGACATAAACGCATCGTGAGTAACCTGACCATGGTTTCGATACCATAATCGGATATTCGACCATGTTGCATTGCTTTGAATGGCATTTAGCATCATAAGTTCGTGGTTTCCTAAAAGCATCGTGACATTGCCCATTTTCATAAGGTCAAGCATAATTCCGATACCATCTTTACCCCTATCGATTATGTCCCCGAGTATATATAATTTATCATCGGGCCTCAATTTGATTTTTTTCATTATTAAATCAAACTTTTCTTTCTCTCCGTGTATATCACTCATTACATATATCATAATTATTCTCCAATCGTAATATTTTTACTAATTCCGCCCTTGAATATAATCAGTAATTCATTTTTAGATATTACCCTTATACATTCAATTAATTTCCGTGTAACCTTGTCATCATACTCTATTGCAATATTTTTCATACTATCCACTGCGTCTATAAGTTCATTCATTTTATTTTCATTCAGACTTGCCCTCACCTGTTCCTGCTTTTTAATTGCTATAGCGTTTTTAGTCTCGGCAATTTCTTGAGACAATTTAATGAACTCATCACTATCTGCATCCATTTCAGCAGTCATAGATACAACTTTTGCAATCAACTGTTGAAGTTTAACCTCGTCGTTAATCACACTGTTTTCTTCTCTACTGCCGTAGTACTGTCTTATATGTTCTTTTAAACTTTGTACCGCAGATGAACCCAATTCATCGTTTACGATTTCAGATATTGCCTTTACAATTGCATCGTGTATTTTGTATTCTTCAATGGTAGGAGAATCAGGACAGTATTTTAAGCCATAATCTATTCGGCTTATACATCGCCACACAATTTTTTTCTTATTCTTTTTAGACCATATTGCTCTCCTATATGATGTACCGCATTTACCACATATTAATATCTCAGTAAGTGCATATTTGCTCGAATATCTAC